>JAGQSI010000023.1 GCA_020439605.1 Acidimicrobiales bacterium
TCAAGGCGTCGATGTTGTCCTGGGCCCCGGGATCAACCTCAAGCGAGATCCACGTTGCGGGCGCAACTTCGAGTATCTCTCGGAGGATCCGCTCCTAGCCGCAGAGTTGGGTGCGGCGATGGTTCGAGGAATTCAGTCCCGGGGAGTTGGCACCTCGCTCAAACATTTCGCTGTGAACAACCAGGAAACAGACCGTCTTAGGGTTAGCGCCGAGGTTGATGATCGCACTCTTCGAGAGTTGTATCTGCTCGCCTTCGAACGCATCGTTCGCGATGAGCAGCCCTGGACCGTTATGTGCAGCTACAACCGCATCAACGGTGTGTATGCGTCAGAGAATTCTTGGCTTCTCACAGATGTACTTCGTCGAGAATGGAGTTTCGAAGGACTCGTGGTTTCGGATTGGGGCGCGGTTGACAACCCGGTTCGTTCGGTGGCTGCCGGCCTTGACCTAGAGATGCCCTCAACCGCAGGAGCTAGTGCCCGAAAGATCGTTGCTGCAGTGCGCTCAGGAGACCTGGATGAGAATGCGCTGGACCTGGCCGTGAAGCGGGTTGTTGAGCTCGTAGAGAAGTGCAATCCTCTGGGCACCGAGCGCACCCCGTTCGACAAAGCGTCCCACCATGATTTGGCGCGTAAGGCTGCGAGCGAAGCGGTTGTGGTGCTGCGCAACGACAACTCAGTTCTGCCACTTGAGATGACTGTCGGAACTGTGGCAGTTGTGGGAGCGTTCGCCACCAAACCTCGCTTTCAGGGCGCTGGAAGCTCGAAGGTCAACCCGACACAGGTGGACAACTTGCTCGATGAACTTCGAAGCGCTCTACCCGACCAGGTTGAAATCAAGTATGCGCCCGGTTTCGGGCTCGATGACCCAGAGGCCAATTCAGATCTGTTGCGCTCCGAGGCAGTCGCCACTGCTCAAGGCGCCGATGTAGTTCTATGTTTGGTCGGACTGCCTCCGAGCTATGAGTCCGAAGGATTCGACCGGGATCACCTCTCAATCCCTGCCGAACAGATTGCAGTTCTCGAAGCAGTGAGCGCCGTGAACAACAACGTGGTAGCAGTTCTAACCAACGGGGCAGTTGTCACCGTCACACAATGGGAGCATCACGCCCAGGCCCTCGTCGAGGCCTGGCTCGGGGGCCAAGGCGCAGCCGGGGGACTTGTAGATGTGCTCACAGGCAAAGTCGATGCCTCGGGACGTTTGGCGGAGACAATCCCTCTTCGGCTCGAAGACGTGCCCGCATTCGCCAACTTCCCCGGCGAGGAGCGCAAGGTGAGATATGGCGAAGGTCTCCTGATCGGCTACCGCTATTACGACGCACTCGATGCCCCGGTTGCCTACCCGTTCGGACACGGTTGCTCCTACACCTCCTTTGAGTGGAGCGACGTAAGCGTGAGTGCAGCAACTGGACCAGTCAACTCCTGGCGCGGAGCCCCGAAGGTGACCATTGAACTCACCGTCACCAACACTGGTGCACGTGCCGGCAGCGAAGTTGTACAGGTATATGCAGGCCTCAGGGATCGACAGACCGATATGGCCATGGAAGCACCGGGCACGCTGCGTGCTTTCACCAAGCTCCAACTGGCACCGGGAGAGTCCCGAAGAGTTGGCATAGAACTGTTCGAACGCGACCTCACCTCTTGGTCGCCCCGTCTGGGCCAATGGGTTCTGACCCCTGGCATCTGGAATATCTCGCTCGGCACCTCCAGCAGAGCCCTTCGCTCGCAATCGGAGGTTCACCTAGACGCTGAGGTGATACCAGAGAATCTGGACCGCCTGAGCACCATCAACGAATGGCTCGCCCACCCGGTCGGCAACGCAGTTCTGATCAACGCACTTCGAACCAACCCCGGAGGAGATTTGTCCTCGCTGATGGACGATGGGGAGTGGACCCGCATGATCGGTTCGTTCCCGCTGGGCCGCATGGCCACCATGTTGGGGATGAGCCCCGACGGCGACCTTGTAGGAGACCTTCTCAAAGAGGTGCAGTAATCAACCGTCGTTGGTCCCGGTAGCGTTGAGCCAATGGGTAAGGACATCCCCCTCGGAAAGATCGCTGGCATCCGCCTCGGAGTGGACGTCACGGTCTTTCTTGCGGTCATGTACTACACGGTTGTGCTGGCCACACGAGGGTTCCCTGCATGGTCCGAAGGGCACTCCACCACCGCCTATTGGGTCGCTGCGTTCTGTGGCTCAATGCTGCTCTACCTCTCGCTTCTGGCCCACGAGATCGGACACGCCCTAGTAGCGCGCGACGAAGGTATTGGCGTGCACTCCATGGCTCTCAACCTGCTCGGTGGCGTGACCCGCATGGAATCCTCTCCCACAACACCCGGAGCCGAGTTCCGAGTGTCTGTGGTTGGCCCAATCGCTTCAGCCTCCTGCGGGATTGTTCTGATCGGGCTCGCTCAACTGCTGCCCGATAGCGGGCTATCTGCGTTGGCCGGGACTGTTCTGTCCTGGGCTGGTGGCCTCAACCTTTTCCTGGCTGCACTCAACATGATCCCCGCCTCACCTCTTGACGGCGGCAAGGTTCTCTCTGCAGCGATCTGGAAGGCCACTGGGAATCAGATAACTGCTCACCTCTGGTCTGGCGGTGCCGGTGTAGCGGTCGGTGCAAGTCTTACCTACTGGGGTTTCAAGGAGTTCAGGTCTCCCACCGGCCGCTCCGAATTGGCAATTGGTGCGCTGATCGTTGGGATATTCATCGCTGCGAGCGCTCTGCAACAACTGCGTTCCACACCAATACTCAGGGCCATGGAGGGGAGATTGGTTTCACAAGCCATGGCCGCCAACCCACCAACGGCTCCCGGCTGGACAACTATCGACGAGTTCTTGCGATCGGCTCACCTTGAGCCACAACATCAGGCCTATCCGGTGATTTCAGCCAACGGAGAGGTTGAAGGTCTTCTCACCGCAGCTGCTATTCGTGCGGTTCCACCACAACAGTGGATGCTGCTTCCCGCCAGAGAACTCGCCTACCCGCTTGATCGTGTCCTGGTAGTCAGGCCCAACGATTCCTTGCTCACCGCCCTGCAGAAGCTCGATGGAGCGGAGGTCTCTTTCGCTCTGGTGGTTGCTGAGGATGGACGCGTGGTCGGGACCCTGGACCCAACAGCGCTGGAACGCATTGTGCACGAATATGAGACTGCACGTCTCGCCAGTGTCTGAGGAGCGTCTAGGTTTCGGTTCATGACTGGAACACTCCCCACCTACACCTTCGAGAACAACATCGCCATCATCCGCATGGACGACGGCAAGGCAAACGTTTTCTCGTTCGCGGTGGTCGAGGCTCTTCATAAGCACTTGGACCAAGCTGCAGCGGACAAGGCAAGGTCCTTGGTTCTCATTGGTCGCCCCGGGAAATTTTCCGCAGGGTTCGACCTGGGCGAGATGACCGCAAGCCCGGAGTCAGCACGCTCGCTGGTGGCTGCCGGGGCCCACCTGTGGCTACGTATCTACGGGTTGGAGATCCCAACTGTCGCAGCGTGCACAGGTCACGCACTAGCTGGTGGTGCCATCACGTTGATGTCATGTGACCTGCGCATAGGTGCCGATGTACCTTCCAAGATCGGCCTCAACGAAGTGGCCATAGGTCTGGTGCTGCCCAAGTTTGCGGTAGAGCTGGCACGGGAGCGCATTGCCAAGTCGCACTTCACTGCTGCAACCATGGGCGCTCAGATCTACGACCCCGCTGGGGCCAAAGATGCTGGCTTCTTGGACCTGGTTGTCCCAGAGCAAGAGCTAGAAGCAGTCGCGATGCAAGAAGCCGCACGTCTCGGCTTGCTTCGCACCGGCGCCTACGGAGCCACGAAGGCAAATGCACGCGCCATGATGATCGCTGAGGTCGGCGCTGGCGTGGAGGCCGACATGGCCTCAATAGATATCCCAGAGGTCTAGCCAACTACTACTGGCTGGATTCCCCGTCGGGGTTGTTTGACGCTTTCGATCCCTTGGCAGGCTTGGCTGGGGTTCCTCGCAACAAGGTGGCCAAATGGTCGGCAACCTTGGGAAGACGCTTTTGGATGTCAGGGAGCATCTTGCGGGTCTGTGCCTCCATATCGCCCTCAGCTATGAACGCGATCAGCAACCCTTCTGAGGTTCCACGACGGCCACGCCTTGTCTTGTCAGGGTCAAGGAGAAACACCCAGGATCCAGCTAGACCCGGATCTAGTTCCACTTTGGAGCCAGCATGTCCCTTGAGCTTTTCTGCTCCGCCTTCAGGCGAAGCGAGCGCCACAGTGGCAGCAAAGGGATTACGAGCAGCCTTCGCACGGAAGGTAACGCCTCCAAAAGTGAAGCTGCGATCGGTTCCCTTCCCGGCCAGACTCGAAAAGTCGCTCTCCTTCAAGCTGAGAGAGCTTTCATAGGCGCCGTCCATCTTGAACACACCGCCTTCGGCAACCCGCACAGGCAGAGCTGCTCCACGGACATAGGTCAAGTTCTGGAAGCGTGCCGTGACAGTGTTGATAATGAGCAACAGGACCATCGGCAGAGCGAGGCCACCGATCAACAACCCAACCGTGAGCAATGCTCGCCGGGCCTGGTCTATCCCTCGCGACATGTCGAAACGAAACGACAGGTCCGTGACGGTGGAGCCTTCTCGACCATCAACCTTCTCGTAGACCTGCACCCAGCCGCGCACTGTGCCAGATGCCTTGGATGCCGGAGAGACCTCAAGGTTGATCGTGGTGGGCGAACCAGCGGGCACCTTTATGCAGGACTGCTCATTTGGCAGGGCCTTTCCATCGATAGTCAGTTCGAAAGGTGCAGCACCCTCGGGGGCAGCTGGCACTTCAACCTTGCCAAACCAAACGCAACCTGCCCCGTCCCCCGGTTGCAACGTAATAGTTGCAGTAGTGGTCCCAGCATCGCTGAGCGAAGGCATCTGAAGGCTTGGAGGAAGGAACTGAACTGAACCCCTAGGCCTCTGCAGCAGCACTTCTTGAGACTTGGATTGAGCAAACAGCTTCACGCCACGAGTGGTGGTTAGGTTGGAGCTGACCGACACATTCACACTGTTGGTGGTCATGTCACTTGGTATTGCGTAAGTGCCAGTGAACGGCCCAGCAGGCGGACCGCTCAGCTTGGCTCTGGCCTGTTTGAGAGTCACCGGGTCCTCAATGATCAGCTCAACCTCAGAGGTCTTGAGCAGAGCAGAGAGATCTACGCCTGAAGGCGCTCCGAGCGTGGCTTCTACCTTTGCCTCGGAGCCTCGGAACCAAACTCCTTTTGCGGTGATCTCAATCGAGATGTCGCTGAACACGAAGACCTGAAGATGACCAGCCTTACCCTTTTGTTTGTCTGTCGGATCGAGCAGGGACACCTTCCAGTCTCCCTCCCACTGCTTTAGATCTTCAGGCCTTTGAATATCTATCGTCAGACCGCGTCCATCCACGTCACGAGCAACGACCGGGGTGTCACCGATCTTGGTCTCGCCCGGCTCTTCTATATCGACCTTGGTTCCAGATGGACCTTCGATACGTACAACTGCGCCCGGTTCGCCGGCAAGGGCGAATATCTGGACTCTCCGGAGGGTCTCATCAAGGGAGAACTCCAGGGTTCCGTCGTCACAGGGATCCTTGCCACAAATCTTGACTTCGCTATTGGCCTCGACCGGTGTACCGCCACCGAGTCGAGTACCGACCTCGTTGAAGCGGCTGAGCAACACATCGATTCCAGAGGCCGGCATGTAGGCGCCGGTGGGTCGATCAGTTGGTGTGCCACAGAAATAGTCGTCGGCGCGTCCGGTGGTTGCAGCAGCCAATGGGAGCTGAGCTCGTCTCGGGATATCTCCCGAGAGCGCCAAGGTCAACATTGTGATCTCGTTGCGGCGAATCTGGTCTGCTAGCCCGCCTGGATCGCACAGCGCAGCGCGACCCGCGGCTTCTGCCTTTAGGACTGAATCCTCGTCGGTCAATTCAATGCCGGGGGCGTAGGGCTTGGTGAGGCCGAGACGCTCAATCTCTTCATCTGTCGAGCGCACCGCTAGGTCGAAGCCGCCATCGGTGAACATCAGAACTGCACGGCACGGAGGAGTACCACCAGCTTCGGTGACCTCGGCGCTGCGATCGATCAACGAGTCGTTGGCTCCATCAAGTGCATTTACGAAGTCCGTATCGGTTCCATTGTTCAGGTCCGCAAAACCCTGAAGGCTCGTGCGAAGTTCCTGACCTGTGTCATCGCCAACTTTCGTCCACTCCTGAACGATCCGAAACTCATTGGCAAAGGCGCCGAATGAAACCTCGATCGCAGGAGATGCAGCTCCCTCAGCAGTGGCGAGGGTCAACAAGCTGTCGAGCGCGCTCATCGCAGCCACTACTCGACGGTCATCAGGGTCTGTGGCGGTGAGCGAGGCTGATTCGTCTATGACGAACTGAACCAACAGGTGGCGAGAGGTGGACATGCATGCCACAAGGTCATCAATGGCTGGTCCACCGTCGGGTGTCTCGGGGGCGCCGGTCTCGGGCGTCTTTTGGGCGTATACGGCACCGCTTTGCCAAAGGCCACTAGCCAATGCAAACACCAGCAAAGCCGCTAGTGCATGAAGGAATCGTTTCACGATGACAACTCCGTTGCGATCGGCCACACATGCAACGCGGCAGCAACGATTGCTACTACCGCTAGGACCACCAATCCGTATCGAAATGCCACCTTCGGCTGATAGTAGGGGCTGCGTCTGCGATCGAAGTCCACTCGTCTAGCAATACCGATGATCAGGATCGGAATGATCGAGCCAATCACGTAACCAAACAGACGCAACGCCATGCTGTCGGTGGTTACGAACGCGAAACTCACCAGCGCCGAGACAAAACCAAGTCCGACCATCAACAGCGGCGGTCCTACATCTCGGTTCTCGCTCTCAGATGACTTGTCGGAGCGTTCACGTGTCGCAGCTCTAGCCATTCAGACCCCCAGGTTCGCTGAATAACGCGACTCTAGCGGCTTATTGACTCAGGACTCCATGGACCAGCGTTTGGTGCATCTCGTACACCGCAAAGTGGTGGAGCCAGCAACTAGGTCCACCATGACAATCTCGCTCACATCGTCACAGCTCGGACAAAGTGAGCCATTCTGCGTGGCGCCACGTCGAGCCGAGCGTGCAACGGTGCCGGTAAGGATTCCTGTACCAGCAGCCAGCCCTTCAGCAGCAGCAAAATCAGTGTCCGGGTTCAGAACGCCTCTCCACCGGTTTGTCCATCCTCGCCTATTCCCAGCCATTGCGGGACACGATACCGGTTGAGGGATGTTCTAGCTAGGGCCATCCGGCCCATTGTTCAGATCTTTCGGGACCTCACCCATACCAGCAAGACACCTACTTGCGTGGGTCTCGACGAACTACAAGCCCATGCGCCTCAGTGACCTTGTGTCCAGCGAGAGTGCGGTCATCGTGTCTCATCCGCCAGGACAACAAGCGGGACCTCGCATCTGCGAGCGCGCAAAGACTCGCTTGATCCTTGGAGCGGTCCTCGAGTTGATCTGGGTCCGCCGAAAGATCGAAGTAGAGGCAGTCCCCATCGCCGAAGTGCACGTACTTGTAATCGGATCCTCTAATCACGTCGAGGGTGCACTGCTCCATGGTCAGACCAAGAAGATCCTCACCAAAATGGTCCACCGGGTCTCGAAAATCCCATTGCCAGTGGGCCTCTGTACGCCAATCCGTTGGCGCGCAACCGTCATGGAGAAATGGTTGAAGCGCTCGACCGTCGACCTGTAGCGGTATCTCGGCTCCGATCCATTCACACAAGGTCGCGAGGATGTCCACTGATTCGGTGAAATTGTCGATGGCCAGACCACGCGTCTGGTCCGATTCTCTACGGGGATCAACCACGATCAGAGGAATGAAGTAGCTCTCGTCCCACCATCCGAGTTTCTCCACCAGCCAGTGGTCACCCATCTGGTCTCCGTGGTCCGAGGTCAAGACAATGAGAGTGTCTTCGAGGTCCCCGCGTTCACCCAGGGTTTCGAACAACATGCCTAGTTGGGCATCGACCTCGGACATGTTGCCCCAATAGGCAGCGCGCAGCTGTCTCATCTCTCGTTCGTCTACTGGTGCCTTGGTGATCTGTGCGCCAGCGCCATGAATCAAATGACGACTCGCTTCAGCGTCGCGGTCCGCTAACCGCTTGAATCCCGGTCCCGAATCCGGGTCATAGAGATCGTGGTAACCCTCGGGCGCACGGTAGGGAGGATGGGGCCGAATGTAGGAGAGATGAGCAAACCATGGGTGCGCCTCATCCCGGCGTCTGTGCCATTCGAGGAATCGCTCGGTCAGAAAAGCGGTTTCGGTGTGTTCCGCAGGAAAACGTGACGGGGCCCAGTGCCACGGATGCTTGTCAGCATCCGGGTACCCCTCCAACGGTTCAAACAGACCCTCCCACGTAGAGGGCAGAACGTGGCCCTTGGATTCAAGCCAACTGAGCCATGGGTCCATGTTTTTCCAGGTGAGCACAGTCTCCGGGGTGAAACCGGGCAACACCCCCTCGTAGTCGAATAGACGAGGGTCATCGAGGCTCTCCACAATTCGCGGGTCGACACTGGTGTCTGTGTAGCCGAACAGGGTGGGGTCGTAGCCATGGCGACGAGCGATTCGGGCCACATTGTCCATCTCGTGATCGAGTGGCGTCCCGTTGGCGACAGCACGATGACCCATCAGATATCGCCCAGTATGGAGCGAGGCACGCGATGGGCCACAAGGAGCGGTAACACTCCAATGATTTGCGAAACGAACACCCTTTGTTGCCAATGCGTCAAGAGCAGGGGTCTTGACGACTGGGTGTCCTCCAACGCCAAGGCAATCACCTCTCCACTGATCAACGGTTATGTAGAGCACGTTGCCGGTAGTCATCAGTACTTCCCTGTTCTGATCCGAGCGAGTCTGGCGCCGGAGATCAAAACCCGTTGGTCTCGAGTTCGAACCAGATCCGTTTGCCGCTCGGAGCCACTGTCACCACTCCGTACTCCACGCTGAGTGCATCAACCAACGCCAACCCGCGCCCAGAGGTGGCCAATGGTCCCGGCATCGAGACGTCTCCCGGCAACTCGTTGCTTTGATCTTCGACCTCGACACGTACCCGTCCGGGCACCGAAGCAATTCGAAGCCAACAAACCGTCTGAGCGTGCAGTACTGCATTGCTGACCAGCTCGCTCACCAAGAGTGCAATTGTGTCCGCCAATTGCCCCGCGCCAACACGCTCAATTACCTCACCGCTCCACTTGCGCGCAGTAGCAACGCTCGTCGGAACCGGAGGGAGCTCGATGACATCGAACATCTCGTGAATCTACCCTTACCGATAGGTTCCCACTCGCCACCCCTGTGCTCAGAACTAGATTTCCCACAATGCAGCCACAAGATTGGGTACGTCTACGGTGCGTCGTCGGCGCCGAAGAAGCCGATCTAGTCGTGGACATATTTTGGCAGCAGGGAACCGCCGGGGTGGAACAACTCGGTGCCGGCGAGGCAGTGGAGTTCATCGCCGGCTTTGATTCCAGAGATGGCGCCGAAGAAGCCCGACGTCAGCTACATCACCTTGGGATAGTGGTCGAGCTAGAGGAGGTCCAAGATGATGGACTCGACGCTTGGCGTGAGCATGCGGAAGCTGTCCACGCGGACCCGTTCTGGATCGTTCCTGCATGGCTGAGCGCGCCCGCCGAGGCGGATCCCGCCAAGGTGCTGCTGGTGGAGCCAGGTCGCACCTTTGGTTCCGGGTCTCATCCAACCACACGTCTCGTGACCCAGATGCTCGCGCGATACGTGCGCTCTGGCGACAGAGTGCTCGATGTGGGAACCGGCAGCGGGGTTCTGGCCCTGGCCGCCAGCAGACTCGGGGCCAGCTCTGTGACGGCGATCGACATAGATGAAGCCTCACCCGAAGTTGTGAGAGTCAACGCTCGCGCAAATGGAGCTACCAATATCGCGGCCAGCAACCTGAGCCTCGACGCCATCGCAAGCGACCAAACGGATGGAGCCTTCGACGTGGTGGCAGCCAACCTCTTGGCCCCAACTATCGAAGAACTCGCCGCTGGGCTTCGCTCTGTGGTTAGAACCCATGGGACTCTTATCGTCTCAGGACTGTTGGAGGAGCGCTGGGTTCATGGCGTCAAGCCGCTAGAACCGCTTCAACCAATTGAAGTGGTAACGGCGGACGGTTGGGCGGCCGTGGCGCTGCGTTAGCGTCGAGACAATGGCGCTTTCTCCAGACCAGGAAATCGAGTTCACCGAGACGGACATCTCTTCGGTTCTGGAGGTGCTGCACAACTTGGCTCTTGGCGGATGGGTAAATTTCTCACCCGAAGTTGAGCCAGAGGTTCAGGTTCCAGAGAGGAGTGCTCTGGTGGGATTGTTCTCGGCTCGCGGCAATGCCGTGCCGTTGGCCACCTGGACCGCTCCCCAAGTTGAGGGCAGACGGATCACGCTGGGCATCACCCACGGCTCTGGCCCACGAGCACTTCAGCGCCTCGCAGAACACGCTCTGGAGTTGCCAGATGGCTGGTTGAAAGCCGCTGATCATCCAAGACGCGGCCTAGTAATCACAGTGCCCAACGGCTACGACGTTGCTAGCGCACTCAATTGGCTGCTTCGCGCTGGTGAGATTCTTAGTTCAGTGGAACTCAGTGGTTCCTGGCTCGCTCGGACCTATTCGCCCTGAGCTCGTGCTAATAGGTCATCGAATTGATCCGTGGTGAGCTCACCGCTGGCGCGCTCCACAACTTTCCCGTCAGCATCAACCGATACAAAATACGGGAAAGACTTGAGCCCGAACTTGGCAGCGATTGAATTGCCCTCATCGTCTTCGATGGTTGGAGCAGCCCAACCTTCACGCTCGAGCCATTCACTCGGCGGGTAGTTCTCAGCTCCGGGCTGAGCTGCCGTGGAAACAGTGATGATCTCAACACCATCTGGGATCGGTGTGGAATCAAAGTGCTCCTTGAGAAGCGGGATCTCCTTTTGGCAGTGAGGGCACCAGTGAGCCACGAACAACAAGACTTTGGGTTTGCCGTTGTTCTCAATGGCGAGAGGTTCTCCATCGAAGGTCTTCCCCTGCACCTCGGGCATTGCCATTCCCACGGCCGGGTCATCTGAGGTTGCGTCGAACTCCGGCAATGAACCGCTTGGGGTGGGCACAGTGGTGCCCCCAGGGTTTTCTTGCGAATTGTCACTGTTTGACCCGCACGCTGCCAACACCAGAACCAGTGCGGCCGCCATGAGAACTCCAAGAGTTCTGCGGGATCTACGGGAACCAACTGAAGTCATGATTTCTCCTACTTGGAGTTTGGGCGTGCTACTGCAAGCAGCACGAGAATAAGCGCGAAGCCAGATAACGCCATCGCTGGGATGGTCAAATAGCCCCATTGCTCCACCCATTTGATGGAGCACGGATTGTTGAGCTCGCACGAAGTGCCTTCGAGGGTCGGGTACCTCTCGACGAGCAGGTGCCAAGTGGACACGCACGCTCCGAGTCCGGCGAGTATGGCCGCAGTGAGCTTGGCGTTTGCATCGCGACGAATTGCACCCACGCCTGCAACCACAACGATTGGATACATCGCAACTCGCTGGAACCAGCACAAGCGACACGGTGGGAAGTGAGCTATCTCCGATAGGTAGAGACTGCCGAGGGTGCTGACAAGCGCAACTAAGGCTGCTAACGCCAAACCCTTCGGTGCAACAACGCTGGCTATACGGTGACGAACCCGAGCAACTGGTTTGCTCAGACGCCCACCGACCGCCAGCACAACAGCGCCAAATACTGCCACTTGAGTGGCAGTAGCCAATATGGCGAAAAGAAGGGTGACTGTTGAGGTTTTCACAGGCGGCTCGGGGTTGCTGAGACGCTACCGGCCCAGCGGTACTAGCCGAGCACCGCCTCAATAAAAGCTGGCGAAAGGGTGCCGCGAAATACCCGAGTTCAAGCGGGTCATCGCTACGGCGAACACAGCCCGATCAGGTTGGGAGGTCACCAATTCTGGCGTCACCGCGATCTACATAGGCAGAGAGTGGATCGCTATAGGTCTTGAACTCCAACACGTTCCCAGATGGATCTCGGGACTGAAGCGAATGGTGCTCGATTGATTCTCCCGGGAACCTCAAGGCCCGTTTCGTGGTTTCGGGCGCCAGTTCGACGAGACAACCCTCAAGTCGCTCCAGTTCATCCAGGGCAACCATGAGACCGAAGTGGCGTGGATAGATACCTCTTTGCAACTCCAGGTTGTGGGCGCGATGAGCCACGATCTGATGACCAAAGAAATCGATGATTACTGCGTGGTCATTTCTGCGACCTATGGCGCAACCAAGTCCACGGTAGAAAGTGGCTGCCTCGTCGACGTCTCGACAGGGAAAAGCTAGATGGAATGCAGCAAGTTCTGCCATGGCTTCAGCTTGCCACCAAACTCCGCTGGTCGCGACTCGTTTCCCTTTCCAGTTGATTTGTGGTGAGAATGGAGCCGTGAAGGACTTCTCAAACAAGGTAGCGGCCATCTCTGGGGCAGCCTCAGGTATTGGTCGTGCGCTCGCTTTGGCTCTTGCCGACCAGCAGGCAGACCTCGCTCTCAGCGATGTTGACGAGACCGGCCTAGCTGAGACCGCAGATCTCGCTCGCTCCAAAGGCGTGAACGTAACCACAACGCGCCTCGACGTATCCGATCGTGATGCCATGTTTGCCTGGGCAGATCAGGTTGTTGCAGACCATGGCAAGGTGAACCTGATCTTCAACAATGCTGGGGTGGCACTTGGAGCCACGGTCTCAGCCATGAAGATCGAGGACTTCGAATGGTTGATGGGAATCAACTTC
>JAGQSI010000239.1 GCA_020439605.1 Acidimicrobiales bacterium
CGGGAGCTCGCCCATGATGCACTGGCCCAGGTCGGGCTCAGCGACCGAGCTGAACACCGCCCCGGAGAACTTTCCGGCGGCCAACAACAACGAGTCGCCATAGCCCGGGCACTGGTCACACAGCCGGCACTCATCCTCGCCGATGAGCCGACCGGAAACCTTGACTCGTCGTCGACCGCTGACATCCTCGATCTCTTCGATACTCTGCATCGCAGCGGTAGAACGATCGTGCTGATCACCCATGAGCACGAGGTGGCAGATCGCGCACAGCGCACCGTGCACATCCGCGACGGACAGATCAGCGAGGACGAAAACCTCGTACTTGTGGAGCGTGTCTCGTGACGTGGCGTGACACTTTGCGAACTGCTGGAGACGCCGTTCGGACCCATCGGCTCCGTTCTGCGCTGACGATGCTTGGCATCCTCAGCGGAATCACAGCAGTAATCCTCAGCGCCGGCATCGGAAACGGAGCTCGAGCCGAGGTACGAGACCAGATCAACGAACTCGGCACGAACATCTTGGTGGTTTCGCCGGGAAGTAGCACCGACAGCAGCGGCGTACGCCTCGGTTTCGGTTCCGCCTCAACACTCACCAGAAGCGATGCAGAGGCCCTCGCCAATTCAGAGGTTGCCCCAGATATTGCCGCCGTTGCCGCTGTGAGCACGACCAACGTCTCGGTGTCCGCTGGTGAGACCAACTGGACCACAACTCTCACCGGCACAACTCCCTCCTGGCAAGAAGTGCGTTCTCGCGAGGTTGAATCCGGGCGCTTCATCACCGAAGAAGACATCGAGAACGCTGCGGCCGTGACAGTCCTCGGGCCAGACACTGCCGAGGAACTCTTCGATGGAGGTAACGCAGTTGGCCAGTCCATCATCTACAACGGTCACACGTTGAAGGTGATTGGTGTCCTCGAAGAGCTCAGTTCCTCCGAGGAGACCTCCAACAATGACCTCGCCATAGTCCCGTCGTCCACCTACGCGCAACGTCTCATAGGCGGCAGTGACCGTGACACCGTGTCATCCATCTACATAAAGGCTCGGTCCTCAGACACCCTCTCCGCTGCTTACCAAGAGGCCGAGACACTCCTGGTCAACCTTCACGGGTTGAGCTCATCTGACGATGCCGACTTTGCCATCGCCAGCCAAGAGTCGATCCTCACTGCTGCGAGTTCGGTGGACCAGACCATGACGGTAATGCTCGGCTCCATCGCGATCATCTCGCTGCTCGTCGGAGGAATCGGCGTCATGAACATCATGTTGGTCTCGGTCACCGAACGTATCCACGAGATCGGCCTACGCAAAGCACTCGGCGCTCGGCCCCGCCTCATTCGCCGCCAGTTCCTTGCCGAGGCCAGCATCCTCGGTCTCGCGGGCGGGATCCTCGGTGTAGTCATCGGAATCGGGGCCGGAGCAATCGTTCCCCGTCTCACCGACACCCGCTTCATCGCATCGCCAACAGCATCGCTCGCCGCCATCGGTGTCGGCATCGGTGTCGGTGTCCTGTTCGGGGTCTACCCCGCATCTCGCGCTGCACGTCTTGCCCCTATCGACGCACTTCGGAGCGAATAATCATGACCCGTATTTTCACCAGGACCAGCGCCATTGTGGCAGTGATATGCACTATCGCTGCCGGCGCATTGTTCACCGTATCCTCCGCAAATGGCCAGGGACCGGAGTCTCGCTATCGCACTGCGACAGCCGAGTATCGCACCATCTCTGAGACCCGAGAAGAAGTGGGCACCATCAACCCGGTCACCAATGCAGAAGTGGCATTTCCCGCCGCGGGTACGGTCTCAACCGTCCTCGTCAAAGAAGGTGAGACGGTCAAGAGCGGCCAAGTACTAGCAACGTTGGATCGAGCCTCTTTGGAGGTAGCGATCCGACAAGCGCAGAGTGTTCTTGATCAGGCTGAACTGGACCTCGAGCAAGCGCTCAACGGCGAGGCCGTGGGCACCGGAAGGGCTAGCAGCACCTCAGCTAATCGAACAACCGGGATCAGCGCCGCAACCAGCGCCGCTACCAGCAACGCAACCACGGTGTTCACCACAGCAGCAGCACCGGCTGCCACCACCACGGTGCAACAGGCCTCGCCCACTTCTCAGAGCGGAGATAGCGAGTTTCGAGCAGCCCAACAAGCAGTGCTTGATGCACAAGCTCGGGTAAGCGCAGATCTAGTGGCCGCTCAAAAGGCGCTCGAAACTGTTAGCCAGGGCTGCGGTGCACTTGAAGAATCAACAGGTGAGGACGAACTATCCGTTACCACGACCACCACTACCACTACCACCACCGATTCTTCCTCCAACGATCTCGGACTCTGTTACCAGTTGCTCACCACAGCGCTAGAGGCTCAGAACACTCTTCAGGCATCGCAAGAGGTGCTGGCCAACGCAGTTTCTGCCTACAGCGCCTTGATCACCGAGAGATCAGCCAATCAACAAGGCGAGGCCGCACCCAATACCAACAACCCAGATGGCTCTGAACCAAGCAGCAATACGGATACAAATTCCTCTGGCGCCCCATCAGAATCAGGGACTCGCACGGGGTCCGGGACTGCGGGAGCCACGTCGCAGGACACCGTCCCTTCTGCGCAACGACTTATCGCCTACCAGTCGAAGATTGATGCCGCTGCTGCGGACCTTCTCGTAGCGCAAGCAGCACTTCGACAGGCCACGATCGTCAGCCCGATTGACGGCACGGTGTCGAGTGTCGGACTCGCAGCAGGAGACGAGGTGAGCGCTGCATCCGATACCGCCACAATCTCCATCAACGGTGAGAGCGGATTTGAAGTGACTGCAATCGTTGGGGTCGATGACCTGCCCGATCTAGAGGTTGGCCAGGTTGCAACCGTCACTCCGGACGGCTCGGAGCGATCCTTCGATGGCGAAGTTGTGGCCATTGGCCTCACCAGCACATCTGAAGGCAGCTCTACCTACCCGGTAACTGTGAGCATCAACGGTGACGGTGATGGGCTACGACAAGGATCTGTCGCTTCGATTTCCATCGTTGTAGCCAGCGGCAAAGATGTCCTCGCAATACCTACGTCCGCGGTTCAACCAAACGGTGCCCTCCATAGCGTCACTGTTCTCGCCAACTCCAAGACCCGAGCGGTCGAGGTTGAGGTTGGTGCTGTCGGTTCGGCATGGACCGAGATCACCAGCGGTATCGAGAAGGGTGATGTTGTGGTGCTAGCGGATCTAGAGGTCCCTCTCCCCGGCTCGGCCACCGACGTTGAGAGCAATGCTGAAAGCGTCGATGGCGGGACTCGAAACAGCGCAGGGA
>JAGQSI010000240.1 GCA_020439605.1 Acidimicrobiales bacterium
CGAAGTTCCTTCCCGGGATGTTCGAGCGCCTCCAGATTCTTGCTCGCAAGATGAACGGCTGGTTCCCCGAGGACCCGGTAGAAACGTTCCTTCGCCACATCTGGATCAACCCGTTCTGGGAGGACCAGGTGGACGACGTGATTGCAGCGGTTGGAGTGGACCGAGTGATCTTCGGTTCGGACTGGCCCCACATCGAAGGACTACCCGAGCCCCTCCAATACAAGGATGAAGTTGCACATCTCAGCGGAGAGGATCAGCGGTTGATTCTCTCTGACAACGCCAGGTCATTGAACGTCCGCCACCCGGCCTAAGGCTGAGTCCTCGCTTCCGCCACTCAGTCACCGACAGTCGAGCCGCCCGAGTCATTCTTGGGATGGCGCGTCGCAAGCCAGCATCCGGCCAAGACCAATGGCAGCCCGAGCAGTTGAGCTCCCGAGAGCTTCTCGTCGAGGATCAAATAGCCAAGAAATAGAGCCACCACTGGATTCACGAAGGTGATCAACGTGGCACGGTCAGGACCGATCTCTCGAATCAACGCAAAAAACGTGATGAATGCAACCGAGGTACACACAACCGCTAGCACCACGAGCGCGGAGATGCTTCTTGCACTCGGGCTCTCAAACCCAGAGATCAACACGATGGGCAGGTAGGCAAGGCCAACCGCCCACAGTGACACGGTGGCAATCCCCAGCCCCGGCACACCAACAAGTTTGCGATACGTGATGAACGGGGCGATGGCGTAACAAACAGCCACAACTAGTACTTCTGCAACAGCAAGCAGGCTGATGTCTCCTTCGCCCGATGCCGCACCCACCACCAGTGCAACGCCAGCTAGCCCCACCGCCATTCCAATTATTCGTACCCGGCTCAGGGCATGGCGATCCCCGAGTGCAAACGCCACCAGCGCACCAAATATGGGAACCGTTGCTACCAGAAGGCCCGTGATTCCAGACGGCAATGTCTGTTCGGCGTGGCCGAGAAACAGGAAGGGGCCAGCCATCTCGATCGCTCCAAATGCAAGAACCCACGGCCAGTGCTCAAGAGCAGGGCCGAGCGCTCGGCGATGGATCGCAATTGGCAACAACAGAACTGCAGCTATCAACGTTCGGCCGGCAACTACCGACACTGGATTCAGCGTCTCAACAGCGATCGAGATCAGGAGGTAGGGCGTGCCCCAGATCAACGATTGGATGCTGAAGAGGGTCCATCCTCTCGTTGACATCGGCTTCGCTGAAGTGGACATGGACTCACCATCATGGCGTGGCGCGTCCGACTCACCCACCCTCGACGTCACAGAAAGGCGAACGCCTACCTGCCTCCCAGAACACCCAGTACCACCGATAGCGTGACCGCCATGGCAGCAACCGGATCACGCCAAAGCCGACTGCTAACCGCGCTGCTCGTCGTGTTCACGGTAGCGCTAGCTGGACTGTTGCCAGCATGCGCGAGAAATGACGATCGGCCCCAACCACAGCGCCGTGGCAATCAACCAGTGGCTAGCCCAATACAGGTATCGACTGTCTCAGAAACCCTGAATCCACCGGGTACGCCCTTGGGCAATGGTGTTGAAGTTCAAACCGGATCAGCATTGGTTGGAACGGTATTTCCCCTAGTGGAGTGGGTCTCGACCAGCTCGGAGACAACTTACGCGCCCACCGGCTGGCAGGCACTTCTGTTGGTGGACGGCAACGGCATAGATGTCTGGAATCGCTACGCCGAAGTGCTGGGTATCGCTGAGAGAGCCAATGCCATGGATGCTTGCTTTGTCCAGCAAATATGGTCGAAAGAGAACGCCAACTCACGTCGTTTACGCTTTCTCACCGAAGATCGCCTTGACAAAGAGGACACAATGGTGTGTTTCGCTCGGCTCGAAGTTGAAGAGCTGGGTTTTCTAGAGATGTTCATGGCAATTGGGGCAGCTCCATGTGGACCAAACGCAGGTGTTGAAGATTGCCCCCGCCAAGCCCAGTCTCATTTGTTCCTGAAAGTGAATAACAAACCTTCTAGCAAGTATCTACCTCGCCAGGAGTTGGGAACCACCAAGCTGGCAGACAAACGCGGCTACAGGGGCACGGGAGAGATACCTACCGGTCCAGTGGTGGCTCCTCACCTCAACGACGCTGGCTTGGCATCATCGTTACCAGGTCCCGGAGAACGTATCGACGCACACCTCGACGACTTCTTGGGTGGCGAGGATTGGCAAGCTCCTCCAGGGACCGTACCCACCGGAGCGCGCAGTCTCATTACTCCCGCCATGTTGTTGGAGTGCAACGGTGGCGTTGTGGTTGTGATGAAGGTTCCAGGTAGTCCGGTGGAAGCATTGACAGCCATGGACTCTGTGACTTACAAAACCTCCAAACCCAGGTTTCGTCCTCAAGGGACCTTCGCCAACAGCACTTGGGCCGGCTTCATGTTTGATTCCGCGGGTGGCTATTACCTATCAACAACCGCGCTCGACGCTGGCGACGCCGAGAGCTACGTCCTAGCCACTCAATGCGGTGACTGATCCTCACTGCTCTGCAACCCACTGCAACTGAGCTGAGACGCCCAGTTCACGGAATGCGAAACACTTCGCGGCAGCATTCGCGCTCAAATGGCGTGCGGCATCACCAACGATTCGCGCTCAAACTATGTGAGGCACGTCGGCGGGTTGCTATCTCAACTCGATAGATCCATACTGGTAGACGATGCGTACGTTCAACCACCTCCTTCTACTTATGTAGGCACGTGTTCGCCGCATCGCGGCACGTGCCTTTGCCTCTGCGCCGAAACGGCCCAGGGGCTTTCTTCTTTTTCGCCCCACCCATATTCGCTCTCAACCCATAACCCACAGCCCCAGATACGAAAGACTGGAACCATGCCACCGCAGCCAGTGACCCCGAAGTCAATGCCATTCGACAAGTACGAACCGTATGTGCCGCTTGATCTTCGCGACCGCACATGGCCCAACAACCGTCTCACCAAGGCTCCGCTGTGGTGCGCGGTGGATCTGCGCGATGGCAACCAAGCGCTCATCGACCCCATGGATCCGGGTCGAAAGCTGAAGATGTTCAAGACCTTGGTAGCTATGGGATACAAGGAGATCGAGGTTGGGTTCCCATCAGCTAGCCAGACGGACTTTGACTTCGTCCGTCAACTCATTGAGGAAGATCTGGTTCCCGAGGACGTGACCATTCAAGTCCTCACCCAATGCAGAGATGACTTGATCAAGCGCACCTATGACTCCATTCGTGGAGCTCATCATGCGATTGTTCACTTCTACAACTCGAC
>JAGQSI010000241.1 GCA_020439605.1 Acidimicrobiales bacterium
CCGATGAGGACCGGCGCTGCACCTGCTGCACCACCAATGACGATGTTGCTGGTTGAGGTGCGCTTCAGCCACAAGGTGTAGATGAAGACGTAAAACAGGCAGGCGGCCACTGCCAGCACGGCGCTGAGCAGATTGACCCAGTACCAGAGCCAGACGAAGGCAACGATCTCGATGCCGATGGCGAAGGTAAGGCCGGCTCGCGGCGTAATGACACCAGTCACCAGGGGTCTGCCCTTGGTACGTTCCATAACCGCGTCTATGTCACGGTCCACGTACATGTTGATGGCGTTGGCGCCACCGGCTGCCAAGGTTCCACCGAGCACGGTGTTGAACATCAACCAGAAACCTGGCATCGCCGCGTTGGCTACCACCATCGTGGGGACGGTGGTTATCAACAAAAGCTCAATGATACGAGGCTTGGTAAGAGCGACGTAGCCCGCTAGGCGGGCGCGCAACGGAGCCTTGGCCGACTTGAGCACGTCAGCCACCCTATGGTGCCCGCTACTTGGCGGGCGAGTCCGCATAAGAGCTTCCGCTGGAGTTGGACCCCAAAAGGGTGGCACGATCTTGGTATGTCACCGGCGACCCCGACCCTGAACCCCGTCGAGGTTGAGCTTCCCGATACAGACCTGAACCAAGACACACAACGTCCATGGGTAGTACTTGTCTGGAACGATCCGATCAACACCATGGAGTACGTGACTCTGGTGTTCCAGAAGCTGTTCGGCTACTCCAAGGCCAAGGCCGAGAAACTCATGCTCGATGTTCATAACCTCGGCAAGGCAGTGGTCTCGTCCGGACCCCGCGATAAGGCCGAACTCGACGTGTTTCGCCTTCACGAGCACGGTCTGTGGGCCACCATGCAACACGATGTCTGAGCCACCCCCTTCTCGATTCACTCCTCGACCTGACGGCAGGTTCGAGGTCAATCTCGACGAGCAAGATCTGGACAATCTTGCCGTGGTGGTGGCAGATCTGGTGGATGACCTCGATGGCTCGCCTGATTCCGCAGATCTTTCCCGGTTGCACCCGCCGGCATACACGGACAATGACGATCGACAGATGGAATATCAACTCCTCGCCGGCGAGGAGCTTCGCTCGTCACGACGCAATGGAATCGAAACTTCGTTGGCGATTCTTGAACTGTCGGTCATCACTGAAGAGCAGCTCTGGGCGCTGTTGAGGACCTTGAACTCGGTGCGACTTGTTACTGGCACCCGGCTAGGAATTGACGAAGACATACACCATCCCCCGAAGCTCTGGTTCCGGCTGCCCCCACAAACCAAACGTTTGTGGGCCGTGTATCTCTTCTCGAGCGAGTTGTTGGGTGAAGCCACCTACGCCCTGATGAGCGACTAGCCCTGAGCGACTGACTCGCAGGGGGCCAACAACCTGGGCTGGTGCCTCGAGGCCGGCTCAGTTCCGACAGGTCATTGCAGCACCGGCGAGTTTGCTCTGGCCGTCTGGGGAGCCGATTGCCGAACCGCTGGGATCGATCAGCTGTTCAAAGGTGAAAGCACCAACTACCTCTTGGGCGTAACAGGCGGCGATATCAGACTCAAGGTCTGCCTGAAGTCCCTGCAAATAGATCTGTGTTCGCACTACCGGCAGGCTCAACAGGTCTGGCGAAACATCACCATCTCCGTTGTTGCCTGAGGACCCTTTGGCATCCTTGCCGGGATCACAGGATCGAAAGTTGACCCGGGCTCCTTCGCCTTCAACTGAAGCCGAGCCTTCAGGAGATGCCGCAACCCACAGCTGAAGCGCACCGAGAAGGGTCTTGGCATCTGCTGGTGTATCGCCTCGATAAACAACCGATACACAGACCTTGTCGTTCTGGCGATAGGCGCTATAGGCGTCTCCACCCCACCCATCTGTTGCATCCAACGCAATATGGGGATCCATTCGGGAAGCCAACATCAGATACCAGGTAGTTGGTCCGAACTCGCCACCGTCGATTACTTCTACCTCTTTCGGGGGTTCAACCGTGGCCAGTCTTTCGTCTAGGGCATCGGTGTCGAGTGTGCGTGGATCAAACAATGCTTCTTCGCTCGGTGGATCCTTGAGCGCAGCGTTGATGGCCTTGTTCCCACCAGTCTCATAGAGAACGTCAACCAGCTGTGGCCCCAGCGCGTAGGGGGCTGTGAACACGGTGGTCAGTATCGGCGGGACCTTCTCGTTGACCTCCTCAAGTGCCTCCTGCGAACTCTTGAGCATCTCAGCCTCATAGGCCGCACGCTCCTTGTCGTTCAGGGCCTTTGCGACGTACGCATCCTCTACCCGCCCGGCATCGCCTTCGGCCAAAGATCGCAGCACTGCTGCTCGGCCGTCCTCCATCTCGTCCATTCGTTCAAGGTCGAAATGTTGGTCTTGAAGCACGTGCACGAGTTCATGCGCCAAGGTCACTCGCAAAGCGGCGGTGACTTCAGTGCCTCGAACAAACACCTGCTCAACGGCAGGGTCGTAAAAGGCCAAAGTTCCGCTGTCGCTCAATGTGCTTGAAGCTGCAGCTAGGTCGACCTCGCCAGAGATGAACCCGAGCGCTCTCATTTGCGCTGCCGAGTTCTCGAAGTGAGCTTTGGTGTCTGGATCCGAAATGTCATTGCCAGCCGTAGCACGCTCGCGATATAGCTCTGCACTCAAGAAGTTGACCTTGACCGCGTGTTTGAATTGAAGGCCTCGTTCCCCTTCAACCCACTTGGCGATGTCGACAACACGTGGATCCCATGTGGATGGAAACTGCCTCCCTCCTTTGAGCACCAGATAGGTCCCTGAGCCGGCCATGGCCAGCACGACAAACGCTGCTAGCAACCTCAACCCGATAGGAGCGCGATCAGACTTGGGTTTCTTCGCCGATTTTTCATGGCCTACCGGCGCAAGTGGTGCCAGCTGGAACGAGGCTGGGGCCACTGGTAGGCCGGAATCGTCTGCTGTGGGTAGAGCTCGTTGCCACGGGTTGTGCGGCGTTGAGGTGGCCATTGTGCCGCTGGCGTCAGGCAGAGGCGGTAGCGCCGTATTTCCCTCTGGGGCGATCGAAGCCCCGTCCTCCCATGGACCAGCGTGGCGCGGAGGCGCTGGCCACGGCACCTGCTCACCCATGGCCACCTCCCTCCACGACCGAAATCACAGCTTCTCCGTCGGCCATCAACACGGCGACATAAGGATTGTTCCCGGAGGGACTATTCCAATAAAGGATCACGGGCGCACTACTGCTAACTTGTCTAGGTCCCGATTTAGGGGCGGGCCCCCATCGTCCAGCGGCC
>JAGQSI010000242.1 GCA_020439605.1 Acidimicrobiales bacterium
GTTCGAAGCCAGCGCTGCGACGGGACTCGTCAGCGCTGCGCACCCGAAACGGGTGCTCGCTGTTCCGATCGGATGGGCGAGCAGAGTTGGCACGACATCGGGAACAAAGCGCGCCAGTGAGTCAAGTATCTCAGAGGTGATGAGGTCGTCACCTAGATGAGCGGTGGCAGAAATGCCGGTCGAAACAAGTACCCGCCGGCCCTTCATCCGCTGAATCGGAACGGTGACCTGTTCGTCATACCAACCCACCCCATCCTGAACAACCCCAACGATCAGCGCTGTGGCATCTTCAGGAATCTCGGCTGGCACCGGTAGCCGAACCAGTACTTCTTCGCCTATTGGAACAGGACCTGGGAACGCCTGGCGTAGTTCAAATCCGACCTGTTGAGCATTCTCGTCAACAAATCTCGCACCAACTATTTCGGGTGGGGTGTCGGATGGATTCCACACGCGAGGGGATTCGTTCTCGATACCCAGAGTCAGTATCGAACCTTGGCCAGATACGAGCTTGAGAACTGGCTGGCCAACCACCCGGATACCGAGATCTCCAGGGCCTGGAGGCTGGGTTCTGCGTTGGTCCAAGGTAACTATTGGACCGAGAGCCGCCCGATTGGCTGGGGGTGCACCATCTGCGCGCGCACTCAGAACACGGTTGATCGCTGCAGCATCAACAGGGGCCACTCGCTCGGTTCTGGGCGATGATGGCTGGTCCTCTGGCAGATAATAGGTGGAACTTACGGAGCGGCCTTCTGCGGTTCTCAACCCGGGATGATCGCGTTCATATCGTTGAGCCTTGGCTCGTCTTTGCGCTACCGAGCGAACCACGAGATCAAGGTGATAGATCGGCTCATCCCAGAACTGGTGTGCGCCGGCAATGGTGGGTAACTCGTGTGCCCGGTCCGAGAAGGTGACCAGTCCTGGGTCATTGCGCATTAGGCGAAGTGCAGGATCTGGCCACCAGGGTGCTTCGCTGATCATTTCGGAGCCATCGCCCACGAGCCAGCGGTACTGCAGATAGATGTGGGTCAGTCCACGATCCCAGCCGGGGCGGCTAAGTCTCCGGCAGAGCTGATCGCTAACTATGTCGTCGCTGTCCAGGCGCAGGATCCATTCGCCGGTGCCTAGCGAGTGCAGCCACGCGAGGTTGGCCTCAAGGGGCGGCTCGAACTCCGCTCGGACGACATTGTCTGCCACTGCTTGGAGCGGACCGAGAAGATCAGGGTCAACTCGAGAATCAACCGCTACAACGATCTCGTCTGCAACGCCGCGCACTTTGCTCAAAGCGGCCGCAACCATCGGTATCGGGCCATCGGTGAATGTCACGACTGAAAGACGAGGACGAGACACCATGCCCAAGAGGGTAACGGCTCACCTTGCCCCGCACGGTGCCACTAGGCGAGTGTGTAGGCGTGCCGTGGTGCGAAACCTGTGATCGCTTCTACAACCCGAACTCTTTGGCCCCCGATGGGACCTGCATGAGCTGTGGGCGTTTCATTGCAGAAGTAGAGGAACCGGACGAAGACGGCGCCAAGGCCCCTTGGCATTTCTGGGTTCTTGTGGCCGCACTGGTGCTCTATCTCGGTTGGAGACTCATCGAGGTAATCATTTGGTTGATTACGGGGAACTGGCCGAGCTAGTTCTTCTAAGGTTCGCCCCATGGCAACGCCTTGGTGGACATCAACGGTCATCTATCAGATCTATCCTCGATCGTTCGCGGACTCCAACGGCGACGGAATCGGCGATCTTCAGGGAGTGCTCAACCACCTTGACCACCTGGTGGACCTAGGGGTGGGGACACTGTGGTTGTCGCCATTCTTCGATAGTCCGCAACGAGACGTTGGATATGACATACGCAACTATCGAGATGTGGCGCCCGAGTACGGGACGATCGATGATGCACAGCGGCTGATCGACGAGGCTCATGGTCGCGGCCTGAAGGTCATGTTCGACCTTGTTCTCAACCATTCCTCCGATGAGCACCCGTGGTTCTTGGAGAGCCGCAGCTCCAGGGATAATCCGAAGGCCGATTGGTATGTGTGGGCGGATGGTTCGAAAGGAGTGGGCGGTAAACCCAAGCCGCCCAACAACTGGCGTTCGGAGTTGCAGCTCTCACGTGCATGGCAGTGGGGCGAAGAGCGTGAGCAATGGTTCCTTGCGAGCTTTCTGTCCTTTCAGCCGGATCTCAACTGGAGAAATCCTGAGCTCAGAGCAGAGATGTTCGACATGGTCAGGATGTGGCTCGGCAGGGGAGTTGACGGCTTCCGCCTGGACATTTTCGGCAACATCATGCAGGACCAACAACTGCGCAACAACGATCCGAGGCCGATGTGGTTCAACGGAATGCCAAGGGTGCAGCGCCCCATTCGCACTGTCAACACCCCAGAGAATTTCCAGGTCGCAGTGGACCTTCGTGCTGTGTGCGATGAGTTTGATGGGGATCGGGTTCTGATCGGTGAGGTCTTTGGCTCACCGCAGACCTTGCGCAGCTATGTGACCCATGATGGTAAGCCCGGGTTGCAGATGGTGTTTCTGTTCGAGTTTCTCGCTTCTAGCTACGGTGCCAACAAGTACCGCAAGCTCATCGAGACATACGAAACAGAGTTCCCGGCTCCGCTTGTTCCCACCTATGTGGTTGAGAACCATGACCGGACCCGGTCGCTGTCACGCCTTGGTGGAGACCTTCGCAAGGCAAAGGTGGTGGCAACCTTGTTGTGCACTCTTCGCGGTGTTCCGGTCATCTATCAAGGACAAGAGATCGGGATGGAGAATCGCTATATCCCGATCGCTGAGGCCAACGATCCGGTACCTGGAGTTGTGGCCAAACATCTACCGGAGTGGCTGAATCGCAAGCTTCCAGAACGTCTCAATCGTGACGAGGTCAGAACCCCGATGCAGTGGAGCGCCGGTGATGGTGCGGGGTTCACCAAGCCCGGCGTACAGACGTGGCTCCCGATTCACGACAACCATGACGTGCGAAACGTACAGTCCCAAAGCGCAGATGAGCATTCCTTGCTCAACTGGTACAAGGAGTTGTTGAAGCTCAGGGCCTACGAGCCCGCTCTTCACGAAGGCTCGCTTACCTTGCTCAACAGTGACCCCGATGTGATCGCATTTCACCGAGAACATGAGGGCAGGACGCTCACTGTGGTTTGCAACCTCGGCGACAGGCCCCACAACTATCCCGTGCCAAGTACGGGTGCGTCACAGCTCGCACTGGTTGCTCAAAGCGACGTCGAGGTGCATCTGAGTCGTGGGGATCTG
>JAGQSI010000243.1 GCA_020439605.1 Acidimicrobiales bacterium
GTCATCGTCGGCCGGAACACTCAGTCCGCTAGCTCCCACAACCTCGAGACCGTCGCCTGGACCCACAAGCATTTCGTCGAAGAGATCTACCGTGATCATCTCGGCATCGATCAGATGCATGCCGTCGCTACGCACGCCGGTAACCCGAAGCGACAGTGTGATCTTGGCGGGAGCAAGAACTCGCTCTGGCGAAGTGGAACTCATGGCTGGCCCTGATGTCGAGGTGTGGCTAGTGCCTCCAACGCCGTATTGCCCTGGGCCTCGATGGCGTTGCAAAGACGACCCCACGCCTCGATGCCGAGCTTTTCAGGACGTTCGGTAGGGCTGATGTCCGCCGCTTCGAACGTGGCTTCATCGGCAACTGACGCCAACGATCTGCGCAGCATTTTGCGACGCTGGTTGAAAGCCTTTTCCACCAGTGCCTCCAACAACTGCGGGTCTGCATCTACCGCCAGGTCTGGTCTGCGGACAATCTCGACCAACGCCGAGTCCACTCGTGGGCGCGGCAGGAACACGTCTGGGCCGATCTTGGCCGCTATACGTCCCGTAGCCCGTAACGCCACCTTGACGCTCGGAATCCCATAGGCGCTCGACCCCGGAGATGCCACGAGCCGCTCACCGGCCTCTAGTTGCACCATTATCAACATGCGCTCGACTGCTGGCACGTTGCGCAAGATGTCAAGCACCAGTGGGGTCGCGACGTTGTATGGAAGGTTGGCAACCAGAACCCACTTCGGCGATGACGCCAATACCTGTTCCCAGTCGAGTTCCATGGCGTCGCCAGCGATGATCTCGACGTTTTGGCCCTCCACCACCTCTTCGAGGATCGGTCGCAGATGACGGTCGATCTCGACGGCGGTGACCGAGGCCCCGGTTTCGGCCAGCGCCAGCGTCAACGAACCCAGACCAGCGCCGATTTCCACAACATGGTCTCCCGGCCCCACCCCGGACATGCGAGCAATGCGCCGCACCGTGTTTGGGTCAACCACAAAGTTCTGGCCGAGTGCACGGCTTGCAGACAACCCGTGACGCTTAAGAAGCTGAGCCAACTGGGTTCTGGTGTGGGTCACGGCTTCAGCCGGTAAAAGCTCGACGCACTGGCCCAGGTGGACTCTGCGACCTCTTGAAGCGAGCGACCCTGAACCTCAGCAACCTTTGCGCCCACCAGCGGAAGCAGAGCGGGAGCGTTTCGCTTCCCACGATGAGGAACCGGCGCCAAATACGGGGAATCGGTCTCGATCAACAACCGTTGCGGCGGGCAGATCTCAGCAGCGGAACGTATGTCATCGGCAGTCTTGAACGTGACGATGCCGCTGATCGAGATATAGGCCCCGAGGTCGAGACACTTGCGTGCTTCAACCGCTGAACCGGTGAAGCAATGGAACACGAAGTTCTCTGGCGGCCCTTCGGCTTCAAGAATGTCGAAGGTTTCGTCCCACGCCGAACGGGTATGGATCACCATGGGCAGATCGTGGGTCTTGGCCATTGCGATCTGAGCGGCGAACACCTCGCGTTGGGCATCTCTGGGAGAGAAGTCGTAGTGGAAATCCAATCCACATTCTCCAATGGCGACGACCTCAGGATCCGCCAGGAGTTCCTCCAACCCATCTACACCCGCCTTGGCCTCGTGGGGATGAACCCCCGCTGTGGCGTAGAGCTCTGGATGAAGCCTTGCAGCGGCAATGGCGGCGCGGGAGTCCCCTACGTCGCAACCAACGGTGATCATTCGCTCAACGCCGGCCTCATGAGCTGCAGTTATCGCTTTGCTCAAGAACTCCTCGTCCACATGATCCGAAAGATCCACATCAGAGCCGCCCCCATCACCGCGTAGATGCAGGTGGCAGTGGTTGTCCATCCATCGCAATGCCATGGCGCGCTAGCTCTTCAGACGAGGAAATAGCGGGTCTCCCTTGGTAACTGTGAGCCCTCCGGGATATCCACCCCAGAGCGCTGACTCAGGCAGGCGTTGGTCTGTTGGCGAACCGGTAAGCCCAATTCTTTCCCATGCGATCTCTGTGGCTCGGGTGAGGGCGGGGCTGGCCAAAATGCATACGAGACGCAGGACCTCCAATGCATCACCCAAAACACCATCCACTTCAGGGCCGGGTTCTGCCTTCCATGGTTCTGTGTTTTCGAGCAGGGCGTTGGCTTCTCGGATAAGGCGCCAGGTGGCTTCTAGTGCCAGCGAGGGTTGGACGTTGTCCCAAGCCGCTGCTGTCTCTCGATAGACCTCTTCGGCCACCGCTGCTAACGGGCTGTCTGGCCGTGGTGCGGGACCTATGCCACCGCATTTCTTCCCAACAACGGTTGCAACCCTGCTGAGAAGATTCCCGAAGTTGTTGGCCAGGTCCGCGTTGTAACCAGCGGTAATTCCTTCGTAGGAGACATCGCCGTCGGGCCCAAATGGGGCGTTGCGCAGGAAGTGGAATCGGAAGCCATCCACTCCGAAGTCCTTGACCAGGTCTGCGGGGAAGATCTGATTGAGTCTGGTCTTTGACATCTTCTCGCCGCCGACGAGCAAGTAGCCATGGACATCTAGGTGCGCCGGGGGCTGTTCTCCAGCAGCCATCAGCATCGCTGGCCAGTAGACACAGTGGAATCTCAAGATGTCCTTGGCGAGCAGATGGTGGACGTGGGGCCACCACTTGGCGAAACGCTCAGGGTCTGAGCCGTAACCGATAGCGGTCGCGTAGTTGATGAGAGCGTCGTACCAGACGTAGAAGACATGGCCGTCGTCCCACGGTACCGGCACTCCCCAGTCGATCGAGGTGCGGGTGATGGAGATGTCTTTGAGTCCACCTTTGATCAGCCCTAGGGCTTCGTTGCGTTTCCCTCTGGGAGACACCGCATCCGGGAACTCGTCATACCAATCAAGAAGCGGCTGTTCGAACTGCGAAAGCTTGAAGAACCAGTTGTCCTCTTCGAACCACTCCACCGGCCGGCCGTGGATCTTGCATAGATCTGGACCATCTCCTTCGTACACGTCCAGGTCCTCGGGTTCGTAGTAGGCCTCGCATGCCACGCAGTACCAGCCGGCATAGGTTTCCTTGTAGAGATGACCGTTGTCGTGAATCTTTTGGAGAAAGGCCTGCACCGCGACGTGATGGTCCGTGTCCGTGGTGCGAATGAAGCGGTCATAGGAGATATCGAGCAGTTCCCATGCCTCTTTGAACCTGGCTGAGGTGCGATCCGCCTGTTCCTTGGGGGTTATCCCGCCAGCATCTGCAGCACGAGCGATCTTGAGGCCGTG
>JAGQSI010000244.1 GCA_020439605.1 Acidimicrobiales bacterium
AGATCTGTTGGTAGTGGACACGGCCCATGGTCATTCGGCCGGCGTTATCTCGCTGGTGGCCAAGGTGGTTGAGGAGTTCTCGATCCCGATCGTGGCCGGAAACGTTGCTACTGCTGAGGGTGCAAAGGCTTTGCTCGATGTTGGAGCGAAAGCCATCAAGGTTGGAGTTGGGCCCGGTTCGATCTGCACCACCCGGGTTGTGGCCGGCGTTGGTGTACCACAGCTAACCGCTATTGCCGATGCAGCGGGCGCGGCGGCCTACTATGAAGCGTGCGTCATCGCCGATGGGGGCATTCAGTTCTCCGGCGACATTGCCAAGGCTCTTGCAGCCGGCGCCGACACGGTGATGTTGGGGAGTCTTCTTGCCGGGGTGGATGAGAGCCCCGGCGACGTTGTGCTCTACCAGGGAGAGCGCTTCAAGGAATACCGGGGCATGGGTTCCATGGGTGCAATGAAGACACGTTCCTATTCAAAGGACCGCTACTTCCAGGGCGACGTAATCGACGCCGAGAAGCTCGTTCCGGAAGGGATCGAAGGCCGCGTCGCCTACAAGGGCCCGGTTCGTAGGATCTTGTTCCAGTTGGTTGGTGGACTTCGCCAGGCCATGGGCTACTGCGGCGCTGGCTCCATTGCCGAGTTGCACAACGCGCAGTTCATGCGGATTACAGGCGCAGGTCTTCGCGAGAGCCATCCCCACGACATAACTATTACTGCCGAAGCACCCAACTACTGGGGGCGTTGATATGAACAAGCTCCTCCTGGCTGTCGCCCTATTGGTGAGTCTCGCTCTCGGAGCTTGTGGAAACAACGGAGAAGATGTGACCTCAAGAGAACCAGGAAACTCAGGGACAGAACCTGCGCCTAACGCACTGACTCTCGACCTGCTGCAGGGACGCACCTTCTTGTCCCAAGAGGTAACAGGCAAGGAACTCGCTGAAGGATCTGTAGTTCGACTCAGCTTCGACAAGTCGAACATGGCTCTCAACGCTGGCTGTAACACCACCACTGGCGTTGCATTGCTGGATGCAGGGGTTCTCAAGTGGGCTGATGCTCCAGCTTCCACGATGATGGGTTGTGAGCAGGATCTGATGGATCAGGATCAGTGGCTAACAGCGTGGTTGTCAAAGGGTGCGGAGGCTTCGCTAATCGATGATGAGCTCTCCTTGAGCGGAGATGGAATCGTCATCAAACTGATGGACAAGAAGAAGGCGATCCCAGACCGCGAGTTGACCAGCACAAAGTGGTCCCTTGAAACCATCATTAGCAACGAAGCTGCATCGTCGGTTCCCTCAGAGGTGGAAACGCCCACTCTCGAAATCGGAGATGATTCCAAGGCGTTCGTCTTTACCGGATGCAACAGGGGGAGCTCCACGGTCGCAATCGCGCAGGACCAAACGAGCGCAAGCTTTGGACCGCTGGCTTTGACCAAGATGATGTGTCCAGAAGGTGGCAGCGAGGTTGAGGCTGCGTTCACGACCGTGTTCAACGGTCAGGTCACCTTGGAGATCGACGGGGATCAACTGACTGTGGCCAAAGCGGATTCTGCGCTGGTGTTCCGAGCCGGCTGAGAGTTCACAGGGCCGCGCTGTTTAGAATCGTCTCTTTCCAGATGAAGGCTTTGAGGAGCCAACCGTGGCTGAAGTTGAGATTGGTTTGGGCAAGAGCGCTAGGCGTGCCTACGGACTAGGCGATATCTCGCTGGTTCCGAGCCGACGAACCAGAGACCCAGAAGACATCGACTTGTCCTGGGAGATCGATGCGTTCAGTTTCGATCTGCCGATCATGGCCGCTGCCATGGACAGTGTTGTGAGCCCAACGAGTGCGGTTTCCATTGGGCAACTCGGTGGGGTGGGGGTGTTGGCCCTAGAAGGGCTTTGGACGCGTTTTGATGACCCGGAGCCGCTGCTCGCAGAAATAGCCGGCCTCGATGTGCGAACGTTCGTCTGCAACAGCTCTACGCCGAACCAATCAAGCCCGAGTTGATCCGTGATCGGATCAAGCAAATCCGTGCAGCAGGTGTGACCTCCTGTGCGGCAATTACTCCCCAGCGTCTGCCAGCGTTCGCGGACACCCTTCTTGCGGCCGAGCTGGATCTCTTGGTGGTACAGGGCTCGGTGGTATCAGCCGAGCACGTCACCAAGGACGGGGACCCTCTGAACCTGAAGACCTTTGTTCGTCGTTTCGATATTCCAGTCATCGTCGGGGGATGTGGCTCCTATAAGGCCGCTAGTCATCTGATGAGGACCGGAGCGGCAGGCATTCTGGTAGGTGTGGGCTCTGGAGCAACTTCAACTTCGCGCCGCGTTCTTGGACTTGGTACGGCACAGGCCACGGCCATTGCCGATGCCCGGGCTGCTCGGATGCGTCACCTCGATGAGACCGGTGTCTATGTACACCTGATCGCAGACGGTGGAATCTCCACAGGTGGAGACATCGCCAAAGCAATTGCCTGCGGTGCAGACGCTGTCATGGTCGGTGCCCCGCTTGCCGCAGCTTCAGATGCACCGGGCAAGGGCCGCCATTGGGGCCTCAACGGTGGCCATCGGGAGCTACCGCGTGCAGAGGTGGTCGATGCTCGCCCGGTCGGCACGCTCGCCGAGATTCTCACCGGCCCTGCCCATAGCGCCGATGGACGCACCAACCTGGCCGGGGCACTTCGTCGTTCCATGGCTTCGTGCGGTTACCCGACCCTCAAAGAGCTTCAGAAAGCTGAGCTCACGATCACCCCGGTTTGCTCATGACTTCAGATGCTCGCACCCCCCATCGCCCAATTCTGGTGGTGGATTTCGGGGCGCAATATGCCCAGTTGATCGCTCGTCGAGTCCGCGAGGCTCACGTCTACAGCGAGATAGTGCCTCACACGATTACTGCGGCGGAGGTGGCCCAGCGAGACCCTGCAGGGATCATCTTTTCGGGTGGGCCGAAGTCTGTTCACGTCGAAGGAGCACCGGTTATAGACGCGGGGGTCTATGACCTAGACGTGCCGATCCTTGGGATCTGTTATGGAGCACAACTCATAGCCCAGCAGTTGCCCGGGGGCTTTGTCTCCAACACCGGAGTTGGAGAGTACGGCCGCGCCGACATGGAGATCGTTGCGCCGGGAGTGGTTTTTGGTGGAGGCCAGCCAACCCACCAGCAGGTGTGGATGAGCCACTTCGACTCGATCTCTACACCGCCAGATGGTTTCAGCGTAACCGCATCCACGGCCCAGGCTCCAGTAGCGGCCATGGAGAACGTG
>JAGQSI010000245.1 GCA_020439605.1 Acidimicrobiales bacterium
CCGGCGTTCCTTGGCGGTGGACCTGAAGAACCCTGAAGCGGTAGAGCTGGTGCTGGATCTGATCGCGGGATCCGATGTGGTGGTCGAAGGGTTCCGCCCGGGCGTGATGGAACGTCTCGGGATTGGCCCAGACGTCTGCATGCAACGCAACCCGAAACTGGTCTACGCCCGCATGACCGGCTGGGGCCAAGACGGTCCCTACGCCCAGGCCGCCGGCCACGACATCAACTACATCGCGTTGGCCGGCGTACTCGAACCGTCGGGGCGAAGCGGAGAGAAACCGACCCCCGCCATCAACCTCGTGGGCGACTTCGGTGGAGGTGGAATGATGATGGCCTTCGGGGTGTGCGCTGCGTTGGTCGAGGCGTCACGCTCAGGCGAAGGTCAGGTCATCGATGTTGCGATGATCGACGGTGCCGCAAGCCTCAACTCCATGACGTGGATGTTCAAACACATGGGCATGTGGAACCCCGAGCGAGGCACCAACCTGCTAGATACCGGCGCTCACTTCTATGAGACCTACGAGACAGCCGACGGCAAATACATCTCGGTTGGGGCGATTGAACCGCAGTTCTATGGCGAACTGCTGCGCCTCACCGGATTGGAAGAGGTGGCCGACGAACTGCCCCGACAGATGGATCGCACCCAATGGGAGCCGATGAAGGAACGTCTCGCCGAGGTGTTCATCACCAAGACCCGGGATCAATGGTGTGAGTTGATGGAACACACCGACGCATGTTTCGCCCCGGTGCTGTCCATGGACGAAGCGCCCAACCATCCCCACATCGCTCAACGGGGCACCTACACCGAGGTGGCCGGGCTGGTTCAGCCGGCGCCCGCGCCACGCTTCAGCCGAACCCCTGGAGCAGTGGCACGCCCGCCCGCCCATATCGGCCAGCACAGTAACGAGATCCTCGCCGAGCGCGGGTTCAGCGAAGATCAGATCGCCGCATTGCGCTCGAGCGCGGCCATAGCGTGAGTCTGGCCCAGGACTTGCACCACGAAGGCTTTGCCCGCCACCCACAAGAGAGGCAGTAACCAATGGGGACACTTGTTTGTTTTCATGCCCATCCCGACGATGAATCGATCGGCACCGGAGGCACTATCGCAGCCGCTGCGGCCGCTGGTCATCGTGTGGTTCTGGTGTTCGCTACCCGTGGAGAGCATGGCGAGCCAGTACCAGGCGTCTTGGCCGAAGGAGAGCAACTCACGTTGCGCAGAACCGCCGAGGTTTACGAGTCGGCTCGGATCCTCGGTGCGCATCGCGTCGAGTTTCTTGGGTTCACCGACTCAGGTAGCGAGGGGGCCGACACCAATTCGCTTCAGTGGAGTTTTGCTCAGGCCGACGTGCAACACGCCGCTCGTCGTCTCAGCGTGATCCTCGATGAGGAACGCCCCGACGTGTTGACCATCTACGACGACAACGGTGGATACGGTCACCCGGACCACATTCAGGTCCATCGGGTTGGACGTCTCGCCGCTCAAATGAGCGAGGTCCCAGTGGTGGCTCAAGGCACCATGAACCGTGACCTGATCAACCGAGCCATGTCTCTGGCGAAGGATTTCGGAATCGACGCCCCCGACATCGCCGAGGGTGAACAAAGAGTTGAAAGCGTGGGGACCTTCGGCAAACCAGAAGCCGAACTCACCCACGTCGTGGACTGCTGCGCCAACATCGAAGTGAAGCGTGAATCAATGCGGGCACATGCCAGCCAGATCGGTCCCGATCACTTCATGCTCTCGATGCCAGATGTGGCGTTCGAGTTCGTGTTTGGCACCGAATGGTTCATCGTGGATGAACTTCCAGAGGACGTGCCGGAACTCTTTGGTGAACTATTCGCACCGACCACTCAAACTTGACGCTACGGTCAAGGGCCATGTCGCTTCGTTCAATGGTCCTACCGTCCCGGTCGAGCACGAGCTCAAGCACTAGGTCAAAGCTTGCCTTTGGCGTAGGCGCACTAGCGCTACTAGCCGCCAGCTTCACCGTTCCTGCCACCGGAGCTCCTCGGCTCGACCCCAACGTTGACGACAATGTGCGGATCAACGAGGTGCAGGTGATCGGGAGCCACAACTCATACAAGCGCATGATCTCTGCGCCCGAGGACGAGTTGCGACGTTCGTTCATCGGCGATGCCGCCAACGAGATGGAGTACCAGCACGATCCGCTGCCCATCCAGTTTGCACACCAACGGGTGCGACAGATCGAGCTCGACGTCTTCTTGGATTCGGCCGGCGGTCTCTACTCGGAGCCGATGATACGGGGCTTCGCCGGGGTGGGCGATTATGACCCAGCCATGGACGCACCGGGCACCAAGGTGTTCCATATCCAAGACGTGGACTACGCCACCACATGCATGTCGCTAGTCACATGCCTCACCCAGATCAAAGGCTGGAGCGACGCCAACCCCACCCACTTGCCGCTGGCGATTCTCGTGGAGCTCAAGGACACCCCGCTCAGCTTCGGGTCCTTCACCTTCACCACCCCGGAGCCATGGAACGCAGCCGCCATGGACACCCTCGACGCCGAGATCCGCTCCGTGTTCGGTCCCAACGACATGATCGTTCCTGACGATGTGCGTGGTTCGCACACCACCCTTGAAGATGCTGTGCTCACCGACGGTTGGCCCACTATCGGGGACTCTCGTGGCAAGGTCATGTTCATGATGGACAACGGCGGTGGCTATCGCACGGACTATCTCGCCGGACATCCCTCATTGCAGGGTCGGGTCCTGTTCACCAACGCCAATCCCGGCGACGATGATGCAGCATTCGTGAAGCGTAACGATCCTTTCGACTCGTCGATCCCCGGATTGGTGGCGGCCGGATACATCGTGCGCACCCGAGCCGACGCGGACACGCACGAGGCACGCAACAACGACACCGGACCCCGAGATGCGGCCCTGGCTTCGGGCGCACAGTATGTGAGCACGGACTATCCGATCGCGGGTATGGCTGTTGGTTTCACCACGAACTATGTGGCTCAGATCCCCGGTGGCACCGTGGCACGCTGCAACCCGATCAACGGTCCAGAAGAATGCATCGATGCCGAGCTAGACACGATCTACAGTCCCATGCCGCCACGCACCGAGACCACCACAACCACCACAACCACCACGCCGCAGGGGTCGACCACCACCCCTGATGGAACTGCTTCTCCGGTAGCCAACCCCGCTGTGCCGGTGGCCGGTAACGCCGACTACACCGGATAGGTATCAGTGGCAGAG
>JAGQSI010000246.1 GCA_020439605.1 Acidimicrobiales bacterium
CGGTGGCCATAGTGGCCTACTTGGTCAGCAGGCTTCAGGTTCTCTATATCTCCGAGGCGGGCGAAGGGGTGCTTCGTGATCTGAGAACCAAGGTGTTCGATCATCTGCTCAAACTGTCCATGCCGTTCTATGACCGTGAGAAGGCCGGCGTGGTTGTGAGCCGGATGACCTCGGATGTGGACTCCTTGCAGGAACTCATCCAACAGGGTTTGCTTCAACTAGTCAGCTCGGTGCTGTTGATTGCCTGCTCAGTTGTGTTCCTGGGGCTGGTCTCCTGGCAGCTGTTGCTCATCTGTTTGATCCCGGTGCCGTTCGTGGTGCTGGCGTCGGTGAAGTTCCAACGGGACTCCAACCGGGCCTACCTGAGTGTTCGGGACCGAATTGGTCTGACGTTGTCCGCACTTCAGGAGGGCATCAGTGGGGTCCGTGTCATTCAGGCCTACGGGCGTGAGGACTACGAGATTGCACGCTTCGGACGCAAGAACGACGCTCTCTACCGGGCCCACATGCGCTCGGTATTTGTTCAGGCCTGGTACCTGCCCGTGATCGAGGGAGCCTCGCTGATCTGCACGGCTCTGGTGGTGGCCATAGGCGGGAACATGGTGCTCAACGGGGACATCAGCGTCGGCACCGTCACCTTCTTCGTTCTGACTCTCTCCAACCTGTTCGAACCGGTGCAGCAACTGTCGCAGTTGTTCAATACCGTGCAGTCCTCGGGTGCGGCGCTTTCCAAGTTGTTCGACCTCCTCGACACTCCGCTCGACGTGGCGGAGCCGTCTGATCCGGTCCCGTTGCCCACTAGCGGAAACCTTGTGGTTTCGGATGTTTCCTTCTCCTACGGCGATGGGACACCAGTGTTAAGAAACGTGAGTCTTGAACTCGCAGCAGGAGAGAAACTCGCGCTTGTTGGGCCAACAGGTGCCGGGAAATCCACGTTGGCCAAGTTGATGGCTCGCCTCTATGACCCGACGCAAGGGATCATCACGTTTGGGGGAGTAGATCTCAGGGATGGGTCGGCTGAACAATTGCGCCGCCGCATAACAGTGGTACCTCAGGAGGGCTACCTGTTTGTGGGAACCATCCGGGACAACATTCGTATAGCCAGACCAGATGCCAGCGATGGTGAGGTGGCCGAGGCTCTTGAACGTCTAGGTATCCGGGATCGTTTCAGTTCCTTGCCCAATGGGCTGGACACCGAAGTGCTCGAGCGCGGCGGATCGTTGTCTGCTGGCGAACGCCAACTGGTGTCGCTCGCGCGCGCTGCGCTTGCTGATCCGGCGGTTCTGGTTCTCGACGAAGCCACGTCCTCGCTCGATCCCGGCACCGAGTTGCTGGTGGAACAAGCAATGGAGCGTCTGGTGGAGGGCCGCAGCGTCATCGCTATTGCTCACCGGCTCTCCACCGCTGAACGGTCGGACCGGGTAGGTGTGGTGGCGGGCGGTCAGTTGGTCGAGTTGGGTTCGCATCAAGAACTGCTGGCCGCGGGCGGACAATACGCCGCGCTGTACCGGAGTTGGATTGGTTCAACGGCGCCGGGCACCCCAACTCGGGGCAACAGCGCTGGAGGCGACAGCTAGCGCCACCTCGTTGATCTGGGTGTCGGTAGTGAGCAGGCCGCTGGTAACCCTCAGATAGCTGCGATCGGAACGAACCTGGAACGGAGCGCCCGGAGCCACACCGATACCTTGCGCAGCGAGAGCTACCACCGCTGAGTTCTCATCTGCAACGGGGACCCAGGTGTTGATTCCATCACGGCCACCAACAGTCACCCCGTGTTCTTCAAGAGAAGAGCTGAAGAGCGTTCTGCGGTATTCGTAGGTCTCTCGGGCATTCGCAACCTGTTTGATGGAGGTAGGCGACGTGAGCAGAGCGCCAAGCATGGACTGCAAGATGCGGCTACTCCAGCCGGGCCCGATCAGCCGATGCGCACACACCGAGTCGACCACATCGCAGGAACCGCCGATAGCAGCAAGGCGAAGGTCCGGGCCGTGGCTCTTGGAGAACGAACGCACATGGACAACTTGCTCCGGGAGCCATTTGCCGAGACTCACCAACGGGCTCGAAGCCACGTCCGCGCAGTGGTCGTCCTCCACCACTATGCATTTGGTATTGGCGACGAGTTTGGCCAGGGTTCTCGCCCGTCGGGGGGAAAGAGCGTTGCCAGTGGGATTGTGGGCCCGGGGTTGAATCAGGGCCATGGCTGGATTGAGGGTCATCGCGGCGGCGAATTGATCAACGTTGAGGCCCTGATCGTCTACATCCACCCCGATCACCTCTGCACCCAACTGCTCGAGCAGATCGATGATGGGCGGAAAAGTCGGATGCTCGACGATCACTCTGTCGCCGAGACGAACAACCTCGCGGGTGACCCGATCGAGCGCATCCATGGCGCCATCAACCACGGTCAAGGCACCGGGCTCGAATGGCCAGGTAGCCAAGAGCTGCTCTCGCAGCGCAGGCAGCACTGGCTCGTCGAGATAGGAACTGGTGAGATCTGAGCGGGGCACCTTGGTAAGGATCGGACCAAGGTCGGGTAGCAGCGCCGGATCCGGGGTTCCGGTTGAGAGGTCCAGTTGGAAATGTCCCGGACCTTCAGTGACCTTGCGATAGCGCTGTGTGGCCCCGGGGGTGGGAGCGGCCCGCACGTGGGTTCCGTTTCTGCCCTTGGGTTCGATCACGCCTGCAGCAGCGAGAGCCCGCCAGGCCTCGTTGACCGTAGTGGGCGAAACATCGAGTTCTTTGGCCAGGGCCCGAACCGTTGGCAGCTTGTCGCCGATTGCGATCTCTCCCGCTGTGACCATGCGACTGATAGCAGCAGCGATGCCTTGGGCAGAGCGGGTCTCGATGGCTGCGCTGAAGTCTGTTGCCATCTTTGTACCGTAACAAAGTCCTCATTGTTCGCCAAGCAATATGACATTACGGTTGTGCCATGAGAACGATTGGCCATTGGATCAACGGCGGTGTTGCTACTGGGACCTCCACCCGAAGCTCGGTGGTTTACAACCCGGCCACGGGTCAACAACAGGCCCAGGTGCAGTTGGCGTCGGCCGCTGAGGTCCATGCTGTGGTGGAAGTGGCTCGTGTGGCGAGCGAGAAGTGGCGTCGCACTGGTTTGAGCCGCAGGGCAGAGATCATGTTCAGGCTTCGGGAGTTGATCGATGCCAACCGCAATGAGCTTGCAGCACTGGTCACCGCGGAACATGGCAAAGTTCTGAGCGACG
>JAGQSI010000247.1 GCA_020439605.1 Acidimicrobiales bacterium
CATGACCGCGTCCTTGGGTACCCGGTCGTGCTCGTCCTCACGGGAAGCAGCGAAACTCCTACTCCCTTGCTCCTAGGAGTTCAGCTAGCTCTCTATGTCGCAACAGCTTGGATGGTGCTCGCGCTGTTCCAACGCTTCGATCCGCCTAAACAGTGGTCCTACGCGCTGTTGGTTCTATTGGCTAGCCCACCGTTGGTTGAGAAGGTCTACGTTGCTCAGACAGAAACCCTGAGCGGCTTCTTGGTAACTATGTCGGTCACGGCGTTCGTATTGTGGCTGGAGCGCCAGAGTACAAGGTGGGCGGTGCTGAGTGGCGTTTCGATAGCGCTCGCAGCTATCACGCACCCGGTATACCAGGGCTTAGCCCTTCTTGTTCCGCTCGCTTATGGCGCGTGGAGACTCAAGAAGAACGGGCCAAGACAAGCGTTCAAGACAGCAGGAGCCTTTGTCGTGGGCCCATTGCTGATTCTTGGAGCCCTTGTTGGTCACAACTGGGTCAAGTTCGACTATCCAGGAGTTACCCCGATGTTGGGCTGGCACCTGAGCACCAAGACTGCGCTGTTCATTGACGAGCTCCCGATGGATGAGCCGGCTCGCGCTCCGCTGATGCAGGTCCGCGACCAGCAATTAGTCGAGGGCGAATCCCATACTGCTCTTACTTATTTTTGGCAGGCCCGCTATTTGGTTGAGCCAGAGCTAGGGCTGCAACGTCCTGAGTCAGACAACTACATGTTGAAGCTGAACCTGAAGCTGATTGCTCGAACACCCTTGGGTTACGCGAATGCGGTGGGAAACTCGTTCGTGTCATATTCGATGCCCTCGGCTGGCAGCCTCGCTACCGGCGACAGCGCAATACTGCAGTTACTAATGACCCTTGCCCACTTTGGCGTTGCACTCGTCTTTGCCTGCCAAGCAATCGCCGTAGCGGGAATGGGGATCGCTCGGCGTTTGGGTTCTGAGCCAGACGGACCATTTTCTGACCGGCGAGCCATTTCAACCTATCTAGCAGCATTGGGCCTGATCGCCTACACCTTCACCGTCACGGTTCTGGTCGAGACCGGGATAGCGCGACACCGATCACCGATTGATCCGCTGATATTGCTGGTGACCTTCGCAGGAGCATGGATGGCCTGGACAGCGTTGGGCCCGAACAGCAAGGCCACTCAGAACCCGCTGGAACCAAACGTCTAGCTACCTCACAAACATCCCAACAAAATCCTTACCTTCGGAAATAGTTTCCTTGGCGAAGTTGTTGGATGGGATGATGAATGCTGTGAGTTCCCGTGCCTCGAAATCGTCTGGTCGTGTTCCGCGTCGTTCTGGTGCTGATGCTGCAGCGTTGGCTACCACCCTGCGCTTGAGCATCACTCGTTTGGCTCGACGTATGCGTCAGTTGGCAGACACAGATCTCACCCCAAGCCAGCTTTCCGCGTTGGCCATGATTGAACGTAGCGAATCATTGTCCTTGTCTGCGTTGGCTGAACAAGAACAGATCGGCGCCCCAACGATGTCCAAGATCGTGGACAAACTTCACGATGCCGGACTTGTTGAACGCCGAAACGATAATGCCGATCGCCGAGTCACGAGACTGTCCGTTACCCCAGCAGGCCACGACACGTTGAACGAGATACGCCAGCGTAGAACTGCTTGGCTAGCAACCCGCCTAGCAGAACTCGATGACGACGATCTAGCAGCGTTGAGCAGAGCAGCGGAAGTGCTTCACCGTTTGACCATCGCTCCAACTACTCCCTCAGCCAGTCCCCCATCTACTGCCCCACCCTCAACCATGCCATGACCGAGAAACTCCACTCCGCTGCCACAGACACTTTCCGTTCTCTCAAGCACCGCAACTTCCGTCTCTATTTCAGTGGTCAACTCATCTCACAAACCGGCACCTGGTTGTCCATGGTCACCCAGACACTGCTGGTACTCAAGCTCACCGGCTCTGGAGTTGCTCTCGGGCTACTAACCGCGTTTCAGTTCGGGCCGATCTTGTTGCTCGGTGCATGGGGTGGCGCTGTAGCGGACCGTAAGGACAAACGGCGCCTACTCATCAGCGTACAAGCGTTCGCAATGGCGCAATCACTAGCGCTCGGGGTGGTGATCCTCACGGACTTGGCTTCAATCCCAGTGATCTTTGCGCTTGCCGCCATTCAAGGCGTGCTCAACGCATTCGATAACCCGACACGTAGAGCATTCGTAGTGGAAATGGTGCCGCCTGAGGACCTACCAAATGCTGTGAGTCTCAACAGCGCTGTAATGACTGGTTCACGTGTGATCGGCCCAGCCATAGCGGGAGCACTTGTACTCACTGTTGGTTACGGATGGCCATTCATCATCGATGGCCTCAGCTATATAGCTGTGATCTACGGGCTCGCAAAGATGCGACCTGCCGACCTGAACACAAGCACACCCGTGCCCAAGAAGCCAGGAGCCGTGAAAGAAGGCCTGAGATACATCCACTCACAGCCATACCTGTATGTGCCACTGGTCATGACAGCCATCATCGGAACCTTCGCCTTCAACTTCTCAGTCACCATGCCCCTACTAGTGGATGGCCCACTCAAAGGCGGCACAGGCTCATTCACACTGCTGTTTTCAGTTCTGTCAGCAGGATCACTGATCGGGGCGCTCTCAACAGCACGTAGAACAGTCATCAACCCACACCATCTGGTCAAAGCAGCCACCGGCTTTGCTATCGCAATGGCACTAGTTGCCATAAGCCCCAACATGTGGACGGTGTTTCCAGCAGCAGCGCTAGTAGGGCTCGCATCTATGGCGTTCATGACAACCTCAACCGCCATGGTCCAGCTACTAGCCGGAGCCGAATACCGCGGAAGAGTCCTAGCCATCCAAGCCATGGTCTTTCTCGGATCAACCCCAATTGGAGGCCCAACAATCGGCTGGATCTCAGAGACTCTCGGCCCACGCGCAGGAATAGCGACAGGCGCAATCGCCTGCCTAGCCGCCGCAGGCTACGGCACCCGCAACCTCCAAACCCGAACCAACATCACACCAGATGTAAAGACCCCGATTACAACCGGTACGTGATCCAATACGAGATTCATGAACTAGCCCCACAGCCTCGCGGACCGCTATCTGGCCATTCGCCCGGTTGTAACCCTATGAGTACAGGGGTGGGTCACCAAAACAATGTTACAACGCTCAAAAGCCGAGATCTGTGGGTCTTCGAAATTGGCGCGACAGTCCCGCCCCTC
>JAGQSI010000248.1 GCA_020439605.1 Acidimicrobiales bacterium
TGTCGAATCGCAATGGCGGTCAGCGAGGTGCCCTAGGTCTATGCTCCGATCTAGGAGGTTCGTCGCTATGGCCTCGAACAGTTCACTGGACAAAAGAGCAACGACCTGGGGCTTGATCGCCGTCGCAGTTGTTGTAGCGCTCACGTTCTTCGGTAGCGGCCAACTGGTGTGGTTTGATGCCGCGCTTATTGGCTACTTGTTCGGGGTAGTTTTCGCCGTGTTCGGTGTGGTCTATCGCTACGCCGTCTGGTTGAGGCGCCCACCAACCGCAATGTTGAACAAGCGCGGTTGGGACGCTTTTCGAGCCAAGCGAGTAAGAAACGCCGCCGCATTGCCGGCGCTAGTTGGCACCCAGTTGTTGGCCCAAGGCTTCATCTACAAACGTTCGAAGGCCCGGTGGTTTGCTCACCAACTCGTGTTTTGGGGGTGTATTCTCGCTGCGCTGATCACGTTCCCGCTCACCTTGGGACTGCTGCACTTCCAAAGCGTCGGACAACAAGCGGACCGCTATCAGATCTACATGTCCAACATCGGAACCATGCACTTCGATGCTGGATCCATCATCGGATGGACGATCTTTCACGGACTCGATATCTCTGCAGTTCTGGTCCTCGGGGGAGTGTTCATCTTCCTACGTCGACGACTCAACGACCCGGGCGCTCTTGCCGTGGAAAGAGGAGGAGACTTTCTCGTTCTCGCCGGACTATTCGCAGTGTCGGTCACCGGACTGTTTCTAACGGTGTCGAGCATGTGGCTTGACGGTCAGTTCTATGCGGCCCTCAACACGCTGCACGCGTTGACCGTGATTCTTGGGCTGATGTATCTGCCGTTCGGAAAGCTCTTCCACATTTTCCAGAGACCGGGGAACCTCGGAGTTGCCTACTACAAGGCCGCAAACGCTGAGGGTGAGAAGGCCACTTGTCGTCGTTGCGGCGAAGGGTTTGCGAGCGCTCAACAGATCGCAGACCTACAAGCGGTGCTGCCACAGGTGGGTTTCGATTACTCGGCGGCAGATGGCGGTAGCTACCAAGACACATGTCCGCGTTGTCGTCGTTCTGGCGTGACGTTGGCCCAAGCAGCACGAGTCGGAGGATTTGGCTGATATGGCACGCCTGCCGGTTTCTGAAGAGTCGCTCATCGAGCGTTTCGGACCCAACCTCAATGAGGCCCCACCGGGGGGTTGGGATGCGGACCTTGAGATAGACAAGGTTGTGCAAACCCACTGTTGTTTCTGCGGCCAACAGTGCGGAATCAAACTGAAGGTCCACGAGAACCAGGTCGTGGGCTTTGAGCCGTGGTACGAGTTTCCTTTCAACGAAGGGAAACTGTGTCCCAAAGGCGTGAAGCGCTATCTGCAGGGCGGCCACCCTGATCGTCTTTTGCATCCCATGGTCCGAGATGAGTCCGCCCCAGGCGGATTTCGCGAGATCAGTTGGGATGATGCGCTGTCTCAGGTCGTGTCCGAGATCAAACGGATTCAAGCCACCTACGGTGACGATGCGTTTGCCATGTTGTCTGGGGTTTCACTCACCAATGAGAAGAGCTACCTGATCGGTAAGTTCGCCAGGCTGGCGCTACACACCGCCAATCTGGATTACAACGGCCGCTTCTGCATGGTGTCGGCCGGCGCCGGCAATAAGAAGGCGCTCGGGATGGACCGAGCCTCCAACCCTTGGAGCGACATTCCGCTCGCCGATGTGGTGTGGACCGCAGGAACAAACGTTGCCGAAACCTTCCCGATCACCACGAGCTACATCTGGAAAGCGCGCGACCGAGGCGCCAAGCTCATTGTCCAAGATCCCAGGGTTGTGCCGCTCGCCAGAACTGCAGACCTGTTCCTGCCGGTGCGACCGGGTACCGACTCGGCACTGTTTGGGGCGGTCCTCCACGAGTTGATCCGCAACGACTGGCTGGACCACGAGTTCATCGAAGCGCACACCGTGGACTTCGACAAGGCAGCGGCTCAGGCCCAAGAGATGTCGCCCAAATGGGCCCAGGAAATCACCGGTGTTCCAGCAGCTCGCATTGAAGAAGCGGCTGAGCTCTGGGGAACTTCTGCAACAGGGATGTTGTTGCACGCACGTGGGATAGAGCAGCACTCCAAAGGAGTGGACAACGTCCTTGCGGCAATCAACCTCGGCCTCGCCACCGGCAAGTTCGGCAAGCCCGGCTGTGGCGTGTCCACGATCACCGGTCAGGGCAACGGTCAAGGCGGCCGAGAGCACGGACACAAGTGCGATCAACTCCCAGGCAACCGTGACATCACGGTTCAGGCAGATCGCGAGTTCGTTGCCAGTGTCTGGGGGGTGGATGAGAGCGAGATTCCCGGCAAGGGACTTCCCGCTGAGGAGATCATCGAGGAGATCCACGCCGGCAATATCAAGGGCCTGTTGTCCATCTGTTTCAATCCGGTCGTGTCTGCTCCAGATGCGAACTTCTCGCAAGAAGCATTGGACAAACTCGAGTTCTACGCGGTCATAGACTTCTTCTTGTCCGAGTCTGGCCATCACGCAGACATCGTGTTGCCCGGCTCGCTTCATGAAGAAGATGAGGGCACCTCGACAAGCGGCGAGGGGCGAATCATCAAGATCAACGCCGCAGTGGAACCTCCCGGCGAGGCCCGCTTGGACTGGAAGATTCTCCTTGAAATTGCCGAACGTCTGGGCAAGGGGGAGCACTTCAACTACGACAACACAGAACAAATATTTGAGGAACTGTGCCGTGCATCCTCGGGTGGCAAAGCGGACTACACCGGTGCCACCTGGGCTCGAATTGAATCAGAGATGGGCTTGTTCTGGCCGGTCCCAGAGGTTGGTCACCCCGGTACGCCACGGCTTTGGGAAGGTGGCAAGTTTGCCCACCCAGATGGCAAGGCAAGATTCCATGGCGTGGCATTCAAGCCTCAGGCAGAAGTGGTGGACGATGACTTTCCCGTGTGGTTGACCACAGGGCGAGTTGTTAGCCAGTACCTCTCCGGCACCCAGACACGGCGAATAGCTGGACTGGTCAACCAGTATCCAGAACCTCTCTGTGAGATACACCCGAAGCTTGCCGAGTCCCTTGGCATTGCCAACGGGGATCAGGTCAAAGTGAGTTCACGTCGTGGTGAGATCACGTTGAATGCATCGGTTGTAACCACCATTCGCCCAGACACGGTGTTCATCCCGTATCACTGGCCTGGTGCCCAAGCGGCCAATCAGCTCACACTGCG
>JAGQSI010000024.1 GCA_020439605.1 Acidimicrobiales bacterium
GAACGTCAGGGAAGGCTGTTGCGAGAAACCCCACCGTCAAGCCACACACCAGCACAGCCCAGCCCCCTTTGGGTACGGAACGCACCCGAAGGGGCGATCTGGCGGAAGTGTGCCCAGAATTGTGTCCAATATCGGCAAGAGCCGCCGGAATTCCCTTGTGGCACAACGATTCGCGGGCCTAGACCACGATCCCCAGAGTCGTGCCCAGATGACGATTGATCTGCCCTTGGATGCGTTGCGGCGACTTGATGCCGAGGCGCTGCCGCGAGCTGAGTTCGATATGTGGTCTTCGATGCGTCGTTCGCCAATCGCGCCGAGACAACTTCACCTAGGTCCCGTGACCCGCTCGGGTCCAGGTCGCGCTACGCGTCGGGCCATCTAGAGATCTACGGCCGTCTCACGGGAGACGCTTCGCTGCGCGATGAGACCTAGAGCTGCTCCCGGTGTCGTCCCCGGCCACTGGCCGGTTCATCATCTCCCGTACCTAGATCAAGCAACCCGCTGGGGCGCCTCAGTGAGTGATGCCGGTAGCGGAGCGCGCCGTGAAGCGGACCTCCCCGACGACGACCTTGTGGGGGCCCATGCGCAGCCCGGCGACGTATACTTGTCGGCATGGCTGTGACGATCGATCTGCCGTTGGATGCCTTGCATCGGCTCGAAGCCGAGGCAGCGCGGCGCGGCGTGGGCATCGAGGTGGTGATCGCCGAGTTCGCTGGCACGTTGGACGAAGCGGACTCTGATGCGCCTCGGCCCAAGCGGCACCGGTTCGCATTCACCGGCATCGCGGCGTCGGGCGATGGAAGTCTCTCAAAGGACTACAAGGCGATACGTCGAGCCGAGTTCGATACATGATCGTTGTCGACACTGGCCCATTGGTCGCGGCCGCTGATCGAGACGATGCACACCACGAGTCCTGCACAGCATGGTTTGATGCCTGTGACGATGAGATCGTGGTCCCCGCTCCGGTCATTGTGGAGGTTTGCTGGTTGCTTGCTCGACGCGTCGGCCCGGATGCGGAGTCGGAGTTCCTTGCTCGCTTGTCGGGAAATGATCCGCGCATCGAAGCGCTTAGCGGAGTGGACTACCACCGGGCCTCGGAACTTGTCGCCACCTACGCCGATCTCGACCTCGGGTTCGTCGATGCCTCGGTGGTGGCGCTCGCCGAGCGATTTAAGGTCGAGACCGTCGCCACCATCAACCATCGGGACTTCCGTGTTGTACGCCCATCTCACCGAGACAGCTTTACCTTGGTCCCGTGACCCAGTAGAACGGCGAGAGCGAGGAGGGGTACTGGTCGATCAGGAACCTCGCTGCGATGGCAAACGTAGATCCGGCGCTCGGTGCCCGGGTGACCATGGCCGAGTTGTTGTAGCGATGGATCGCTGTGAGCGCACCGAGTTGGGCGCCAACGACGTTGCTTTACACGCGTTCGGCCGAGGACAGGAAGGTCAACCACCGTCGATTGGGACCGTTCGACGTATCCATGGCGTCTTGTATGGTGCACTGGCTCAGGTGTTGCGCTGAGAGTGGATCTAGCACAACCCAGAGTTGGCAGGTAGTGCCCTGCAGCGGGGAGAGGTTGACGTTCGTAGTGGAGCGCTTCGGTTCTAACGGGCGCTCGTCGAGGGCCGCGAGGGTCCTGTTCTCGTGCCAACCAAGACCAGTCCTCCTCAACAGGTCGTGCTGGACCCGTCAACTCACGCTCTTGTCGTTGAGCGCTACTCCTGGGTGCGATGGACAGACGCTGCGATATCGTGCGAGTTTGTTTTCACCTCCGACCTGAGGACCACCGCTCTGGAATGTGCTTCCCGTCTCAGAGACTCCGCAGGACGCTTGTCACTCAACTTTGAGTTTTGCGCATCTTCGGGCACTGTCGCACACGGCCACTACGCCAGGCTTCACGTCCGATGGCAGTGTGAAGGTCGTCTCTGCGTTGAGGGCGCATGGAACGCCGGTGAAATACGTTTCGGTTTGCCAGATTTTCCACCATTGTTGAGTGTCGCGAGAGAAGGAATCGCCGACTGCGCTGCCGTTGTGGGTCCGGTTCCACTGACCAGCGATGGCGGGTTCCCATATGGACACGATCAACGGGCCACAGGTGCCGCCGGGGTCGCGTACGGTCACCTGCTCGACGGCAGCCACCGTGCCTTCGGCTCCCTCGTAGGGGAAGTCGAGTCGATTACGCCAGACGCTGTAGGTGATGGCGAGAGCAACTAGCAGTACGAGGCACGCTGCCACTCGGACGGGCCAACGGCGCCGGGACCTCTCCAAAGCTTCGCCTGTGGCGCTCATGATCGGTGGATCATTGCCCTCTTGCACGCGCTCATTGTGGCACCTGTGTCGACTGAGCGCGTGAAGACTGCCGAGGGTTCGCTTTCCTGGCCATGTTCGACCTTTCGCATCTCACCCTGGTCTTCGTCGACCTCTTCTGCCTCGCATGCATCCTCTCCAGAGGCTGGAGTGAATGTCCGGTTGCGTCCTACGCCCCGAGGCATCGGAGTTGGGACCTTGCCCACGCTCTGATCGGGTCGCGTTGATTGCTCGCAGAATCCATCGATGAGTTACGACTTGAGAGGGAAGCCGCCGAGCGCTTGGCCTGACCCCAATTTGTGGCGTCATCGACATGCTGATGACATGTGATGGCAAGTGCTTCTCGTCTCTCCGTCTCGTCCTTCGTTCAGTGTGAGTCAGGAAACGTGTTGTCCATGTAACCCAGGTGAGATGGTGAGTAGGGCAGCAGTGTCCACATGGTCGGGCTGCACGGATCATGTTTCGGTTGACCAATCGGCAATTGTGGGCGAGCCTGTGAAGCATGCGGACAAACTTCACTGAGACGAGACCAAACCGGACAAGGCGCAGGGCGCTCGCTGCGATTGCATTACTGGCGACACTCTCTCTGGGCGCGTGCAGTAGTGGGTCCAGCTCCGATTCATCAAGTAAGGCCACCACTACAACCGAGATGACCACCGCGAAGGCCACGACGACAACCGTCGCTGCCACAACTGATCCCGAGAAGGCAGACGACGCAGTAACAAAGGCGTCGCTGGCACTCGTGTTTGAGGAGGGGGCCTTCCCAGACGGGTGGACGGTATCCAAGCCCGCTGAGCCCTACACCACCAAGGGCATTGCCATTGATGACTGTTTCAACCCGGAGGGTGGCCTCTTGGCCCAACAGCCACTGGGTTCTGCCGCCGCAGGGCCGACTATGAAGATGGGCGAGGTGCCATTCTTCATCTCAACTTGGGCGGTCACGTTCACCAGCGAAGACGATGCCAAGACCTGGGCCAAGAGCATGACCGATGCTGAGTCCATCGAGTGTCGCCGTTCTGCGTTGGAGGGCAACAACGACTTCGAAGTGCGACAGTTAGAAGTCGACCCGACTTCTGGGCGTGTAGGTGAGGATGGCCGTGAAGCGGTCATCAACTTTGAGTTTGTTGAAAATGGCGTGGTCGGCGCGACGATGCGCGTGGATGTCTATCGCAAGGGAGCGAGCGTGCTGACAGTAACCATGCAACTTGGCGGGATGACCCAGGAACAGGCGGACGCGGGGACCGCTGTCGAAGCCGAGTTGCGAGGCCTAGTGCTGGGTTCTTGAAGCTCGCTGCATTGCCGGACATCTGAATCCGGAGACGAAAGCGCCGGCATCGCAGGGGGAACGATGCCGGCGCTTTCGGAGCGGATTAGTTGCCTCCGGGGCCTCCGCCAAAGCCGGGGCCGCCACCACCAGGGCCGCCCATCATGGAGTTGGTGAGTTCGGTGACGGACTCGCCGTTGACGGTGACGGTGGCACCGGTCATGGTTCCGGTTCCATCGAAATCGAATGCGGATCCTGCGGTGATGTCGAGGGTGCCGCCGGTGATGTTCAGGTCTCCGTTGCTGTCTATGGCGTCGGTGTCTCCGGCACCCATCACGATTGTGATGTTGCCACCGTTGATCGTGATGCTGAGACCGGTTGTGATGATGTTGGAAGCAGCCGCATTGATGCCGTCATCTGATGCATTGATCGTGATGTCTCCGCCGTCTATCACGATTACTGGGGCTTCGATTCCTTCGACCGATTCAACGATGTTGATCGTGCCGCCGGTGATTGAGAGGTGTTGTTCGGCCTTGATCGCATCGTCTCCGGTGGTGATGGTGATGTCCCCATCGTTGATGGCAAGACGACCTTTGCCGAGGTCTGTGTCGTTGGAGGATTTCATGGCGTCGCCAGTCGCATCGATCGTGATGGTTCCACCGTTGACGGTCAAGGAATCCTTGCCTCGGATGGCGTCATCCACGCTGGTTATGTCCAAGGTGCCGGACTCGATCCACAGGTCGTCCTTGCCTACGATGGCGTCAGCAAACTTGTCGTCAACATTGAGTGTTCCAGCGCCCGTAACCACTAGAGCATCGGATGAGTAGATCGCTCCATCGATTTCCTCGTCATCTCTCGTGGATGCATCAGTCACCTTGTTGGTGCTGCCATCAGCAATTTCCAGCACCGCCAGTTCCGCGTTGTCCACCTGAATGGCCGCGCCAGTAGAGCTTGTAATGGTTGCTCCGTCGAGGATGATCCGCACACTGCCTTCAGTGTCAACCGTGACAGATCCGGTAGTGGTGCCGCTGAGAACATAGGTGCCAGCCTCGCTCACCTTCAGACCTTCGTTGGTGAGACTTACATCCGTGCTGGGTAGATCGGACCAGTCCATCTCGGGGGCGGGTTCGCTCTCAACCGTGACAGCGGTGCTCGTAGCTGATGAAGAGGTGGTTGCGCCTGATTGGTTGGACGAGCCGCTGTTCGAACAGCTCGCCAGAACCAACAACGCGCTCAATGCCAACGCTGCGCCGTAACGCTTTTTGGTTTTCGCAACTTTGTTCATGTTCGTCTTCTTTCATGGGCTCGGGAGGAGATTTGAAAGTGAAGATACGACGGGTGTTTGTGCTCGCTGGGTGAGGTATCTGTGAGTTTCCGGTGAATCCGGCGAGTGCCGGGGGAGTGACTCCCATCACCGGCCGCTAGGCGGATCAGCGGGGCCGGTAAACGCTGGATCGATGGTCAATGCGCAGAACGATCACAGCTCTGTCACGCTCAATGATCTCGTAGACCACTCGGTATGCACCTCGGCGAGCGCTGTGGAGTCCCTCTAACTCACGTTGTAGCTGTCCGCCGACTCGCTGCGGGTTCTCTACGAGAGCCGTTACCATGAACTCAACGATTGCCGCCGCTACAGCTTCGGGAACGCGTTCTAGCTGACGCTGAGCCGGCCCGGTAACACGTAACTCGTATGGTCCATCGCTGGTCACCGTTGGGTGAACCGGGAGCGCAATTCGTTGCCGGTGACGTAGTCGCCGCGGGCATGGGCCTCGCGAGCTTCAGCGAGCTCTCCCATGGCGACCGGATCGGAAAGCAGTTCAAGAGTGTCCTCAAGCGACGCGAGCTCGTCGGGGCTGATCATCACCGCCGCTGGGCGGCCATTGCGGGTCACAACGATCCGGTCTTGGGTGTGCTCCACTCGGTCCACCATCTCAGAGAACTTCGACTTCACATGGGCGAGGGGCAAAGTCTCAGACATGACCAATATTATAGTCATTGCAAAGCGCTTTGTGTCTAGCGATACCCGTAAGCCAGCGATGGCCTCTAGACGCAAGGCGGATTGGTAGCGCCAGCGTTTAGCACTGATTGATGACCCTTGACGCGCGTGTAATTACACGGGTGTGATTGCACCTATGTCCATTGCCGAAGCAACCCTCGTAGACCAGCCGAACCAGGGAGTAGACGCCGTGTCGACGGTTGGTGGTGGCATGGCGGTTCGCAAACGCAATGGGGACCTAGAGTCAGTAGATCTCAACAAGATCGTGCGTGCAGTTGAGCGCTGCGCAACAGGACTCAATGGCGTGGACCCTCTGCGGGTGGCAACCAAGACAATCAGCGGGCTCTCCCATGGCGCCACCACCACAGAACTCGATGAGCTCTCCATCCGCACAGCAGCGAGCCTTATCACCGAGGAACCCTCCTACTCCCGCCTCGCAGCCAACCTGCTGGCGGCGTTCATCAGTAAAGAGGTGCGTAACCAGGGGATTCAATCGTTCTCGCAGTCCATCGCTGCTGGAGCAGCCACAGGTGTGATCGGAGCCGAGACCGCCGAGTTCGTCCTGTCCAACGCTCGCAAGCTCGACGACGCGATCGACCACAGCGCGGACCGGACCTTCGAGTTCTTCGGACTGCGCACTGTCTATGACCGCTACCTGCTTCGTCACCCCCAGACACGTTCGGTTACCGAGACCCCGCAGTACTTCTTGTTGCGAGTTGCCTGCGGGCTATCCACCTCACCAGAAGAAGCGATCGACCTATACCGGTTGATGGGACGCTTCGAATATCTCCCGAGCAGCCCAACCCTGTTCAACTCGGGCACCTCGCACCCACAGATGTCATCGTGCTACCTGCTCGACTCTCCCATAGACGAGCTGAGCGCCATCTATGACCGTTACAAAGACGTTGCCCAACTCTCGAAATTTGCCGGCGGAATAGGCCTGTCCTATTCACGGATACGCAGCAGGGGATCGCTGATCCGAGGGACCAACGGTCTCAGCAACGGCATCATCCCATTTCTCAAAACGCTGGACTCGTCTGTCACCGCAGTGAACCAGGGAGGCCGGCGCAAAGGTGCTGCATGTGTCTACCTTGAGACCTGGCACGCCGACATCGAGGAGTTCCTCGAACTGCGAGACAACACCGGCGATGATGCCCGTCGCACCCATCACCTCAATCTCGCCCACTGGGTGCCGGACCTGTTCATGGAACGGGTCGAAAAGGATTGGATGTGGTCCCTGTTCGACCCCCAAGAGGTGCCCGAGCTCGTGGACCTTCACGGAGCCGAGTTCGAGGCTGCCTACGCCAAGGCTGAACAGGACGGGCGCTACGTACGACAGATCCGAGCCCGTGAACTCTACGGACGGATGATGCGCACCCTCGCAGAGACCGGCAACGGTTGGATGTGTTTCTCAGACACATCCAACCGCACATGCAACCAGGCTGCCGAAGCCCAAAACGTTGTGCACCTTTCCAATCTGTGCACCGAGATCATCGAGGTCACAGACGCCGATAACACCGCTGTATGCAACCTTGGCTCGCTCAACCTCGGTCGCTTCGCCACCCCCGGTGCCGATGAACCCATGGACTGGCAACGGCTGGAATCAGCGGTGAGAACCGCGGTGAGGTTCCTCGATCGGGTGATCGACATCAACTTCTATCCAACCCAGGCCGCAGGTCGTTCGAACGAGGGTTGGCGTCCAGTGGGGTTGGGAGTGATGGGACTTCAGGACGTGTTCTTCGCCCATCACATTCCCTTTGATTCGCCCGAGGCACTCGCACTTTCCACACGCATTGCCGAAGAGATCTATCTAACAGCGCTCGACGCGTCGGTGGACCTTGCCGTGGAGGCGGGGGCCCCGCACCCTCGCTACAGCGAAACGTGGGCGGCGCGCGGGAAACTCCAGCCGGATCTGTGGGGTATCGAAACCACCAACCCTCGCTGGGATGCGCTTCGGGCCCGGGTGGGCGAGCACGGACTTCGCAATTCGCTGCTCATCGCAATAGCGCCAACCGCCACCATTGCTTCGATAGCCGGATGCTACGAGTGCATCGAACCAGCGGTGTCGAACCTGTTCAAGCGTGAGACCCTCTCGGGCGAGTTCCTCCAGATCAACACCTACCTGGTTCGCGATCTGCAGGCCCTTGGTCTTTGGAACGAGGCCATGATCGACCGGCTCCGAGCCGCAGGAGGCTCGATTCAAGACATCGACGAGATCCCTGCCGACCTGAAGACCATCTACCGCACGGCATGGGAGATCCCGCAACGTTCATTGATCGACCTTGCGGCCGCCCGAGGCCCATTCCTGGACCAGAGCCAGTCACTGAACCTGTTCATGGAATCTCCCACCATCGGGAAACTGTCCTCCATGTACGCATACGCGTGGAAGCAAGGTCTCAAAACCACCTACTACCTGCGCTCGAGGCCAGCCACTCGCATCGCCTCGGCCACCAGTGGCGCCACCAACTCCACACCAACACCACCCACCCCACCGACCCCCGGACCGGGATCATCGGCTCCCTCAACCAGAGATGACGAAGCCGTGACCTGTTCCCTCGAAAACCCAGAGAGCTGCGAGGCCTGCCAATGACCGCCGTGTTCAATTCCGCTGCGAGGATCGACGCGTTCGACGAGTCGAGCTTCGAGTCGACGCCCAGCCCAACCGATATCCCAACTCCAAACCCGGCGATAGCACGCCAGCGGGGAAACATTCTCGATCCCGGTTTTGAGCTGACCCTTCGCCCCATGCGCTACCCGGCGTTCTATGACATGTATCGCGACGCGATCCGTAACACATGGACCGTTGAAGAGGTTGACTTCTCCGATGACCTAGCGGACCTCGCCCGGCGCCTCGACCCCGCCGAGCGTCACCTGATCCAACGTCTCGTGGCGTTCTTCGCCACTGGCGACTCGATCGTGGCCAACAACCTCGTGTTGAACCTCTATCAGCACATCAACGCTCCCGAGGCGCGGCTCTATCTGAGCCGTCAGCTCTACGAGGAGGCGCTGCATGTCCAGTTCTATCTGACTCTGCTCGACACGTATCTGCCCGATATGGCCGAACGCGAAGAGGCCTTTGCTGCGGTGGAGACCATCCCATCGATTCGTGCCAAAGCAGAGTTCTGCCACAAGTGGATGGGTGCGCTCAACGGTGTCGACCGCCTTGAGACGAAAGAGCAACGTCGGCAGTTCCTGCTCAACCTCATCTGCTTTGCAACCTGTGTTGAAGGTCTGTTCTTCTTTGCGGCGTTCGCCTACGTCTACTTCTTTCGCTCCAAGGGTTTGTTGAACGGTCTGGCATCGGGAACCAACTGGGTATTTCGAGACGAGTCGATGCACATGAAGTTCGCGCTCAGCGTTGTAGAGACAGTGAAAGCTGAAGAGCCGGACCTTTTCGATGCCGAGCTGACCCGACAGGTAACCGAGATGCTCGAGGATGCCGTGGACGCAGAGCTTCAGTTTGCCGAGGACCTGCTGTCTGGCGGAGTTGCGGGACTGTCTGTGGCCGACACCCGCCAATATCTCCAGTATGTGGCCGACCAACGCCTAGACAACTTGGGCATGCCACAGCGTTTCGGGGCCAAGAACCCGTTCGACTTCATGATGCTCCAAGACGTCCAGGAAGTATCCAACTTCTTCGAGCGTCGAGTATCCGCCTATCAAGTCGGAATCACCGGAGACGTCGGCTTCGACGAAGAGTTCTAAGCACCGAAACCCGCCTCGCCGGTTGCCCCAACGAGATTGGCGGGTATGGTGAAGGCCGCCTATTCGGGGAACACCGGTGAGAGTCCGGGGCTGTACCCGCAACGGTAAACGCCACCTGAGTGGCGCGAGCCCGAACGCCGAATTGGCCAAGACCTCGACCGGGAACAAGTCACCATGCCAACTTCGCTCACATCGCCCAGCGCTTCAGAGTGCACTTCGACGACCAACGAGGCGCTCAACCTCAAACAGGTGGCTCGGCTCCTCGATGTGCACTACATGACCGTCTATCGCTATGTGAGACAGGGCCACCTGCGAGCCCACAAGGATGGGCCGGTCTGGTTGGTGCAGCGTGAGGACGTGGATGCCTTCACCTCCTCTAGAACCGAGTCCGACGGGACATCGGTTGACTGGGCTGGTCGACTCGCTGAACGACTGATCATCGGCGACGAGGTCGGGGCCTGGACGGTAATGAGCGATGCGCTAAATGCTGGCTGTGATTACAACGCAGCACACCTTGAGGTCATGGTTGGTGCGCTGTCGGGTGTCAGCTCACGAGTGGCAACCGGTGAGCTCACCTCGGTACAGGAACGTATGGCAGTTGCTGCGGCTTCACGTCTCGTGGCGCGCCTTGGCGGACGGTTCCTGCACAGGGGCCGCAAGCGTGCCACCGTTGTGTTGGCGGCGCCTCCCGGTGAGCACCACGGGCTCCCGCTGGCGTTGGTGGCCAACTTGATCCGCCACGCTGGATACCGGGTGGTCGAACTGGGCACTGACACCCCAACCCACGATGTGCTCCAAGCGGTTTGCCTCGTCGACGATGTTGTGGCCGTTGGGATCAGCGTCACCACCATCGACAGTCTCGAGCAAGCTCGCCACATCATTACTGCCCTACGAGAGGACCACCCCGAGTTGGTTGTTCTGATTGGGGGACAAGGCGTACGTAACGCAGAGGTTGCCGAAATTGCCGGCGCATGTCACTGGTCCGAGGGCCCGGATCTGATCGATCAGCTCAACGTGCTCACCGCCACGAGGCGTGTTGCAGATCGGCGTCGCTGAACCCGCCGCTGCCGCTGTCGCTGCCATCGAATCTGGTGATGGCCGACAAGTGAGGTGAACGCAGAGATCTGAGAACGTGGGCTTGGCTTGCATATCCAGTGGGGGTGGCCGCCGATAACGCGCTCTCGGCCGACGCAACGAGCAGGAGTCTTGCCACTACGCTCGTTAGATGGGCGTGACGAGGGCTGACCGGATGAGGGCAAAGGCGGCGGTGCTCTTGGTCACGGTGGCCCTGATCGGCTGCAGCAACACGCAGGATCCTGAGGTGATCCGGTCCGACAAGACGGATCAAGCCCAGTCGAGTCCAGACCTCAAGGCGCCGGGGACCCCGATGATCGACGGCCTGGTCGTGCCCGAAGGTACACAACTTGCCGGTGCTGTGTTCGTGGAGAGCGACGCCTTCGCGAAGCGAGAAGCGGTTTCGGTGGAAGTGATCGAACCGACACCTGACAGCGTCTACCCGTGGGAGGCCTTGCTCACGGTCGATGGCGATCCGTTCAAGGCATGGGACGACCTAGCCGGTCAGATCAGGGACACCTATCAGGTCGAGATGCCTGGGTCGGCTCACAGTTGCATGTGGGCACTGGCCAATGATCGCCCGCGGGTCGAAGGTATCGCGACCACGGTGGAGCAAGAGGCCGAGGAGGCTCGATCGCAGGTCGTAGCGTTTGTTTCGCCGCCTCCTTACACCGTGGGCATCGAGTGCTACGCCACTGCTGGACGTAGCAAGCAGGGCCGCACCCAGCGATTCTCCCTCTCGATGACCGGTGAGCGCGACAGCAAGCCGCTCACGATCCACGCCGCGAGTGCCTGGTTCCCCGGTGCGATGCCGGAGGTTGTGCCGACAGCGTGGGCCATGTCCCTGTATGTGCGCCGAAGCGACGGCAAGACCACTGAGCGTCCGGGGCCGGACCCGATGCCAGCGGGGAAGGCCGATCAGTTACCTACCTTCCCCGACCAGGAGCAGGCAGGTCCCGGCGAGGCGTTCGGGAACGAGGTGAATTGTTTCATCACGAATGCCTCGCGCATGAGGGTGCCCGATGGCGGGAGGTTCATCGCCAGCGCCGGCATCGGCGATCTCGCAGTGGTGGCTGTCGATGACCTCGACGCGGCGCTCGAGGACTTCCGGCTCCAGATCGAGGGGCCGACCCTTGACCCGTCCAGCGAGATAGGGAGGTGGCGCGAACGGATCCCGTCCGGCGAGACGATTACCTATTACGGCCACGCAGTCGCTGTGGGCGGTGGTTACTGCGGGTTCTACAGCTCACCTGATGGCAAGTACGTCCTTGTGACGCTCACCGGCGACTGACACCGTGGCTTAGCCAACTTCGTGCTGCCTCTCAGCCTGGTTCGTGCTCGGCGCCGTGAGCGGTGCTTACGATCACTGGACATGGGGCATGGCGAATCACGTGATCTGAAACAGAACCGAGCACTGCTCGTTTGATGCCGCCACGGCCTCGGGTGCCGATGACCATTGCTGTGGCATGAACCTCGTTGGCGTGAAGCACCAGCGCAGCCGCTGGATCGCCACGAAGCACGACGACCTCAGCATCTTTGAGCCCGAGAAGTTCTGCGACATCTGTACCGATGTCTTTGGCTTCGGTATCGGCCTGCATCACCGCTTCTTGGAATGCCTCGGGTGAAAGGACCCCGCCGGCCATGCCGGTGCCGGTGAGCAGGGTTGGATCTGGCTCCAGCGCAACCGTTACCACCTGAGTTGGAAGGCTGGCATCCACAAGTTCTAGACCGGCACGCAGCGCTTCGGTTGAAAGATGTGAGCCGTCGGCACAGAGAAGCACGGGATTTTCCATACCTCAACCGTACCGCGCCAAGAAGTGGTCATGTTCCAAACCCCATTCGGGCGTGGCCGAGGCGGCGCCACGAGAGTTATGGCCCGATTACCTCGCTCAGTTGAGCCTTGACGACTTTGCCCAGAGCATTGCGGGGGAGTGCATCAACAAACACGTAGCGCTTTGGTCTCTTGTACGGGGCAAGTTGGCGTGATGCCACAGAGGCAAGCTCGGCCTCAGATGTGGGATCCCCCTCCACCACAGCGATAACGGCTTCTCCCCAGTCCGGATGGGGTTGACCCACCACAGCAATGTCGTGAACGGATTCGTGGGTTCGGAGCAGATCCTCGATCTCTCTGGGATACACGTTGTAGCCGCCGCTGATGATGAGGTCCTTTCGTCGCCCAACAATTCTCAGGTAGCCGGCCTCGTCGAACTCTCCTACATCGCCGGTGGCGAACCAGCCCCCCTCGAGGCTTTCCGAGGTTGCGTCTTCTCGTTGCCAATAGCCCGAAAACACGTTTGGGCCCTTGACGAAGATCTCCGAGGTTTCGTTGTCCAGACGCAGATCGACCTGCGGTAGCGCGACACCCACGGTCCCGGCTCGGCGCTCGCCGTCATAGGGATTGGACGTCAACATGATGGTCTCGGTCA
>JAGQSI010000249.1 GCA_020439605.1 Acidimicrobiales bacterium
GGAGCACTGGAGCCATCCCCCAAACGTTCAAGGTCACCTTGAGGGTTATGGGTTTCTCCTGAAAATTGTTCTCTCTTGGCCTAGGTTCGAGACGTGCTCACCTACTCAGAATCTGGCCACGGCCCATCCATCGTATTTCTCCACGGCTTGGCGTCTGACCGCCACAAATGGGATCCGTTTCTCGAACGATTGAGCGCAGAGTTCCATTGCGTGGCCGTGGATCTTCCCGGTCATGGAGACTCGCCCGAAGAAGGCAGCAATGGCCTTGAAGCCGCTGTTGCCATCGACGCCTTGGTCAAAGACCTGGGACTTGAGAACCAGAGCGTTGTTGGCCACTCCTTGGGTGCCACTGTGGCCCTGTTGTACTCGGCCATGTACCAACCTCGATCGGCAGTGATGATCGACCCGGTGGGCCTATACCTGCCAGACATGGTGACGATGGTGGAACCTTTCGCTCAGCGCCTAGTGGGCAAAGACTTCGAAACAGCATTCCTCGAGTTCGAGGCCATGTTGATGGCGCCGGTTCCTGAGGCACAACGCGTTGGCCTTCAAGCCGACATCAAACCGAATCGAAACGTGGTGCTTTCGTATTGGGAGACGCTGCTCACCCCAGGTGCGGCAGAAGCAACCCAGCCAAGCTTCTCCGAAGCAATGGCCGCAATCGAGCTACCCACACTGATCCTGCTGGCAACCGAACCCTCCGCCAATGACCAACAGGTCCTAGATCAGTTGCCACAAGCAACCGTCGAGATCCATGAAGGAGCCACCCATTTCATGCATCTTCTAGATCCGGACCGGTACGCCGAGCGCATCCGACAATGGATGCATTCGCTGCCCTAGTGCCTCCGATCTAGCCAACTCTGACGAATATTGCTCGTAGATTGGCAGTGCGGACCAGTGCAAACTGGCTCACCAACAGCAGGTCATCCGCACTGCTGGGGCGGCATTGGACAAGACCGTGATCGACTTCTTACTCGATAGCGCTGCAACAAACGCCGAGCGAGTGTTGGCCGAGCGTCGATGGTTCATTCTCTCTCCAGAAGCCTGGGATGAGTTCGAAGCAGTTCTCGACGCGCCAGCTACCGAGACACCCAAGCTTGGCGCTCTTCTCAGCGAACCAACGGTGTTCGATTCGCAGGCCTGAAATTCCTAACGTGCCAAAATCGCCACGGCTGGGGTCGAGAGGGCTGAAGCTCCAGATAACCTCACCAGAGGTGGCGTCCCAGCACAGATTCCGTGCCTTCTCCTCGCTCGTCTCGCCGTTGACGAATCTGAGAGGAATCGAGGACTCGGCCGAAGATTGCTCGTCGACGCCTTCGTCGAGCTGTCAGGGTCTTCGATGAAGTCGGTGTTCGGACCCTGCTCATTCACGCGCTAGATGACGATGCTCGGTCCTTCTACGAACATCACGGCGAGTTCGTACCGTCCCCCACTGACTCACTCCACCTGTTCATGCATCTCAAGCACTCACGCCGCCCTCTCGCATAGGGCTAGGACCGGCCGAGCACAGGTTCTTCGGCCCCCGGCGGCGACGTTCTCAAGTACAAGCCTTTGAGCGTCCCGGGAATCAAGGTCGCTTCGGTTAGCTCGACTTCAGTGCCGGATCTACCTACGATAGTGAAGTCACACCAAGCGTCGCCCCGCGGAGGAATTAGATGACACCGATCGACGAAATCGAACCTACAGGTCATGCGGAGTCGAGCGCTACTGGCAACCTATGCGTCAACGGGAAGTCCTACGATACGGACAAGGCACGCTCTGTCGTACTGGGCTACGCGTTCGGCACGCGTGAGCAAGCCTGGACAAGCCCCAGCGGTCAACCTGTTGGCGTAGCACCGAACAACAAGTTACGTCCTGCCAACTGGGCATACCGAAGCTACGACTGCGTCCCATCAGAGCCGGGCCCAATCACCGCCATGGACGTACTTGTCGTCAATGGACTCAACGGTCAGATCGGTTCTGAGCAGACACTTGCCATCATGGCCGTGGCGCCTCTGGTTGATGAGGCGCTAGCGATGGCACCAACAGACCTTGCGTTCTGGGACCTTCCGTATGCCGAACTCGGAGAACTACCGCCATCACCTGAGTCCGCGGCCTGGCCTGTGTGGCGAGCATGGTGGTTGCTCATGGGAGTCGAGGGATCCGCTATCGCGGTGACCCACAAACTGCTCCATCACAAGTGCCCGCGTCTGTTCCCTCTACTCGACAATAGGACTGCGGATCACATCCGGTCGACCAACGACGAAGGAGCAACGCTGTGGCAGCGAATCCACTCCGACCTCACCACCAGGAGCACCGAATGGGTGGACCTCGAGAGCTGGTTCGCTGAGCAGGCCGCTGCGCTCGATGGCGTAGCTCTTGCTCGCACTCGCCTGCACGACATCCTGCTCTGGTGTGATGCAACCGGGTGCACTGAGGCAGCAGTGGAGGCCGGACGAGATCTTCTCACGACTGATCCGACGAGGAACTAGACAGTTCATGTGCTCAACGAATGTTGAGCTGACAACGAACATTACCAAGGGCGGACCTAGGAAAATCCCTTTGACCTGCCCCTTTTCTCGTGGGCGAACTCACGTTAAGAGCGAACACCCAGTCGACGCCCACTCTGACGAAAAGTGGGCAGCACCAACTACCGAGCCACCGCTCCTACCCGTAAGCGACGACTGTCCAAACCTCGCAGAACACTTGGACCGCAGCCGAGTCAACTACCGAGCGGTCGATCGGAACGTGCTCGTTCTCGTGCAGGAATTGCTATCCGACCACAGCCTGGGTCGTCTTACACCAGTCGACGATCCTACGATTCCGAGCAACGATGAACTCGATGGATCTACGGCGATACTCCTTGTACGAGTCGACGTCACGGGGCACCGAAGGTGGAGCGAAGTCATCGAACGGCATGAAGAAGCGGACCGCTCCTTGGCTCTTGTCTACAAGGTCGTCCAAGAGGAAGAAGTCCACGTAGCCAGAGAACGTCTCGAACAGGCTGAAGAAGTCTGCGTAGCGCGCCAAGGTCTCGGCCAAAGGACTTACCTGGCCCACGTAATGCCTGCGGATGCACTCCAGCGTGAGATCCATCCGGTCCGCAATGCTTTGGTTAAACCCGCGTGCGCTATTGATGGTCATGGTGCCGTCAACCTTGTTTGACGGAAAGATCATCATGGCGCCGATCGTGTAGCCGA
>JAGQSI010000250.1 GCA_020439605.1 Acidimicrobiales bacterium
CGAACACGTAATAGCGAATTGGAGTCTGCGCCCAGCCGTCGCCAACGGCGTCCACGCCGCTCTCATAGCTCATGTACTTGTCGCTATTGGGCTTGACCGGACGTATCAAACGACCAAGGCCAAGTACGGCTGCCAACAGCGCACACGCTAAGCCTGCAAAGATTGCGACCGTGAGGTAGTCGCGAAGGAACTCCGACACGAGATCGAACCTTAGTGACGGTTCAGGGGTTCGGCCAAAGAAGCGGCGCCAATCTAGTCGGACGGCTCCTAGGAAAAACGGTCACCCCGGGTCAAATCTGACAGAGGCTTCGTAGCTGCTAGCCGTATACTCCTGCGTCTCGCAGCAATGTAGGTGGCGTTGGAAACGAACTCAGAACCAGGAACCGCCACCGCCTCCAGCGATGAGCACTATGAACGGCTCTATCTGCGTTGGGCCACGGGAATCGGCGCATTTTCCGTACTGGTCTTCACCTGGATGGTGACGCTGGGGCGTTGGGATCTGTTTGCCCAACGTCCCTATTCAGCAATGCTCGATGTTCAGACCCGAGCGATGATGGACGGCCACCTCTGGGTACCGGAGGGAAGCCTCGGCTTCGAGGGCTTCATCATCAACGACCGGACCTACGCCTACTTCGGACTGTTCCCCTCACTGCTTCGGATACCGATCTTCCTGCTGACCGATCGCTTCGACGGACGCCTATCTACCGTTTCGATGATCGCGGCATTTGCTATCGCCTACGCAGCAGTGGCTCTGCTGATCGCTCGGGTCCGTAGACTCGGTTTCCCAGATGGTTGGAGCCGAAGTGGCCTGACATTGGCGCTGATAGCACTGGCCACGCTCGGGCTGGGATCCAACCTCATGTACATGGCCACCGCTGCGTGGGTGTACCACGAGGCAATCCTTTGGGGAGTCGCTGGGGTGCTCGCCGCGTTCGCCGCAATCGCACGATGGCTACGAACACCCACAAGTCGCCACCTGGCCGTTGCTGGCGCGTGGACCACGGTGGCGTGGATGTCTCGTGGGTCGGTGGGTCTCGGGCCAACGTTGGCTCTAGGGATGATCGGAGTATCAGCACTCGTCCCAAACCGAGTCACAAAGGCGCTGGCACCAACCCCACCAATTGAGGGCTCTAGATTCCGCACTGCTGCGATGCTCTTTGCTGCGGGGGCGGTGGGGGCGCTGTGCTTTGCCGGTGTGAACATGGCGAAGTTCGGATCACCCGCCGAACTTCCGATGGACAAGCAGATCCAGTCCATAAATCCGTTACCGAGTCGGCGAGCCGCGATGGATGCCTACGGGGGCACGATCTTTTCTCCCCGGCTCGCTCCCGCGGTGATTGTTCAGAGCTTGAGACCCGACCTATTGGCCCCCACTTCCACCTGGCCCTTCGTTCAATACACCCGGGTAGAGCCACCAGCCATCGGTGGAGTTGTGTTCGACACCGTTGAACCGTCAGCAGGGTTGACCCTGACCCATCCCCTGTTCCTGGCATTGGCAGCGGTTGGGGTTGGCGCGATGATTCGCCGCCGCGCCAGCAACCCGGGGTTGAGCGCCCTGAGACCATTGGTCATCGGCAGCGCTATCGGAGCTGGCCCGGTACTTACCATCGCGTTCATTTCCCAGCGATACATAACGGACCTGCTCCCCCCAGTTCTGGTGGCCGCTGCGGCAGGCGTAGCTGTGTTGAACCAGTGGTCACCGGACAAGGCCGCATCGGCCGAACCCGCTAATCCAACCCGCCATCGTTTAGTGATAGCCACCAGCTCCGTGTTGGCCGCAGTTGGCATTTTCATAACCCTCGCCACTACCTGGACCTATCAGCGTTTCGAGAATCCGCCAGATGCCGAGGCCCGCCGGTCTTGGGTGCGTGCAGCTATTTCAGTGTCCGACAAGGTTGGAGCCGAGCTGAGTTTTGAACGAGCAGACTCCATCAAGGACCTCAAGGCGTCGGCTGGCACGTTGCTTGTGGTCGGCGATTGTGCGGGTCTCTATGTCGGCCAGAGCGACGGGGTTTGGACTCCAATCGAAGCCAGTGTGGGAGCCGGCGTACCTATGGTCCGTGTAGATGGCAGGCCTCCCGAGGGCACTTCGGGAGTTCAGGTTGGCTCTGTCGGGGACCTCACCATTGAGTTGGTGTCAGTAGACGCCAATACCGTGAGGGTGGATCTGATTCGCGGGAACCACGTTGAAAGAGGCACACCATTCGAGGTATCACCCGGACCGATAGAGCTCGCTATCGACCTCGACGCCAACCTTCCCACCGTGCAGGTCCGTCACGGCGACAACAATGTCGCTCTGCTTTCGGGGCCTCCACCGGACGCCCCGTTCGTGGTTGGGCCCGGTACATCTGAGGTCACTGTTACCGAGGTCGATGCTCCAACACCGATCTGTGACGCCCTCACCAATCGGTGAACTGAGCCAACTACCGGTACGATCGGGGGTTATGCCAAAGATCGGGATCCTTGTGGTTGCCTACAACGCGGCGTCCACGCTCGCAACGGTTCTTGACCGTATCCCCGAGGACTTCCGCCCTCAGATCCACGAGATACTCGTGGCCGACGACCACAGCCAGGACAGCACCTACCTGGTGGGGCTCGGCTACCGCGAAACGTCCGAGCTTCCTCTACATATCGTGAAGCACCCTGCCAATCTCGGCTATGGCGGTAACCAGAAGTGGGGCTACCAGTGGGCCATCGACAACGACTGGGACGTAGTTGTGTTGCTCCACGGCGACGGCCAGTATGCGCCGGAGCTGCTTGACCAGATGGTTGCCCCGATCGTCAACGGTGACGCCGATGCGGTCTTCGGGTCCCGGATCATGAATCAGGGCGAGGCCCGTCGCGGTGGCATGCCGGCCTACAAGTTCGTAGGTAACCGCATTCTCACCACCATGCAGAACAAGGTTGTGGGTACAGACCTGACCGAATGGCATTCCGGTTACCGCGCCTACCGCGTGGATTCGTTGGCCAAGTTGCCATTTGCCGGCAACTCAGACGACTTCGATTTCGACACCGAGATCATCATTCAGTTGCATGAATCAGGGATGAAGATCGATGAGATCCCGATCCCCACCTACTACGGCGACGAGATCTGTTACGTGAACGGCATGGGTTATGCCCGTGACGTCACCCGAGACGTGCTGCGCTACCGCGCCCACAAGATGGGG
>JAGQSI010000251.1 GCA_020439605.1 Acidimicrobiales bacterium
GTCTGGATGTGGAGGTTGTCAAGGGCGAAAGGCTCGCTCAACGCCTCACGGACAGGGCTGGCAAGCGCCAGGGCTGCCGCTTCGGTGGCGATACCCGCGGCGATCACCGCAAACTCATCGCCGCCGAGACGAGCTACCAAAGCGTTGTCGATGGTGGAACTGAGCCGCTCACCCACACCGCGCAGAAGCTGGTCCCCAACGTGGTGACCGAGGGCGTCGTTCACTTCCTTGAACTGGTTCAGGTCCATGACCAACAGCCCCACGCGGTCTCCTCGCGATGGCGCTTCGCTCACCACCCGATGGAGTTCCTGGTCGAAGAGCCTTCGATTTGGCAGACCGGTGAGACTGTCATAGAGGGCCTGACGTCGCAGAGCCTCAGCTGCTGCAACAGCGCTGGTCACATCTTGAAGAGAAACCGCCACACAGCGATCTGGAAGAGGGAACGCTCGTAGATTGACGATCCGCTGTTCACCGTTGCGTGGTCTGACGATGAGGTCATCCACCCGCATGGGGATAGCCCTCTCGACAACACCAGCGAGACGGATCCGCAATCTGCTGCCGGTCAGAACCGGGAAGGCCTTTTCGATCGGGTTACCCACGAGTGAGCTGAGCTCTCGCTGGAGCAGACGTTCAGCGGCTGGGTTGGCAGTATGGAGTCGAAGGGCGGGTGCAGCGTCGGAACGGCTTGTGGGCTCGTCCAGGCGAAAGACGAACAGGGCTTGGTCCATTCGATCGACGATGTCTGCAAACTGGCCAACCTGGTGCTCGATCGCCACTCGGTCTGTGATGTCGACCAGCACACCTTGGATAGTGACCGGAACACCTTGATTGTTGGTGGCGACGCTCACGCGATCATGGAGATGTACCCATTCGCCATCAGCGTTTTGGAAGCGGTAACGGATCTTGTGTTGCGATCCACCTTGGGATGCAGCGTTCATCTCGACAAGAACCCGCTCGCGGTCCGAGGGATGGATCTTCGATTCCCAAAATCCTGCGGTCAACCAGAGTTCCTCATCCCAGCCCAACAGATTCTTGGCCTGCTGGTTGACATAGGTGAAACGGCCATCTTGAGGATCTCTGAGCCAAAGGACGGCATCGAGGTTGTCCACAATGGAGTTGAGTTGGGTGCGGACCTTTCCTTCGCTGGCAGCCAACTCGCCGACAGTCGCAGAGACCAGCAGTGCAGCTAGGGCGAACGATGTGATCACAACCGCTCCATCGGGTATCGGCTGCACGGCATCGGCCGCTGCTAGCCCAACTACCCCAACCGCGGTGATGGAGATGGCCATGATCGTGCCCGATACGGACGCGGCTAGCGAGACCACGGCTAGGAGAACCAATACAGCGGGGATGGTGGTGTGTTGATCGAGAAGCGGGAACAAAAGAACCACACAGGCATCCACCAGGTGCATCCAAGGAGGCACATAGCCGCTGCGCCTGGCCTGGAAATGGGCAAAAGCATTGGTGGAGAAGCCCACGGCGATGATCAGGATCGGCACATCAATTGCGTTGGTTCCAAATAGTGCTATCGATGCGATGGCCAAAGCGGCCATTCCGATATAGCGCTGCAAGAAGAGATTGCGCAGGAACCCGCCCCGGGCTGTGTCGAATCCAACCGGCGTATGAAAGGCGCGATCAAATAGACGACGAAGCGATCCCCAGAGGCTCACAGGTTGAGTCTCTCATAAGAACTCGAGGATCAACCGGTTAACTTCCGTTGGCTGCTCAAGGTGGAGAAAATGGCCGGAGTTATCGATGATTTCGTAGCGGCTCTGCTCGTGGGTAAGCGAAGTCATGATCGAGTCATCGACTAGCTCAGCACCCATGCATCCATCATTTCGTCCGTGCAGATAGAGGGTCGGAACCGTGATTGGAGCGCTGCCTGCGGCTTCGATGGCGTCATAGTCGCTCGAACGTGCGCCAGAGCCCAGCGTCGCTCGGTAGTAGCCAAGTGCAGCAGCCAGGTTGGCTGGGTCACGAAGAGAATCCTTGCAACGTTGGGCCATGGTCGGGTCCTCATAGCCGGGAGACCAATCAGCCCACAGTCGGTCTATGAACTCGAGGTCATTCATGCCAACAGCCATCTCGGCGAGCGGAGACTGGAAAAAGAACATGTACCAGGACCGTTGAAGTTGGTTGTAGGAGAACAATCCTTGGGCAACGGTGGCTGGGGGAGGGACCGCTGCTGTGACCGCTCGTCGCCACAGGTGCGGGGCGTGCCCAAGGGCACCGTATGTGGCGAGCGCACCCCAGTCGTGGCCGATGAGAACGGCTTGTTCGTCCCCTCCGAGAGCCTCATGCAAGGCAATGGCGTCTGCGGCGATCGCCCCAGTCTGATAGAGGCCATCGGCTGGCAACTCGGTAGGTGCATACCCACGAAGGAACGGGGCCGCGGCGCGGTAGCCGGCGTTGGCCAGATCGGCGAGAAGATGCTGCCATGTCCAGGCTGAGTCCGGGAAGCCGTGAAGACACAGTGCCAGCGGCCCGGTTCCGGCTGTGAGCACCGTGAAGTCAAGACTATTGGCATGGACAACTTCTGATGAAATCAGATTCATGAACCAGAACCGTAACCGCGTGTGCATTAGGTCACAGGTTGGACACTGCGGGTGAGCTTTTAGCTACCGTTCGTGTGGGTGAAAGGGGTGAACAGATGGTGAACGTTACGTTTTGGGGGGTCAGAGGATCGACTCCTTGCGCGTGCGAAGCCAATGCCCGATACGGCGGAAATACTTCATGTGTGGTGCTCGAGGCGCCCGGACAGAACCCGATCATCTTCGACATCGGCACCGGGCTGCGCTTCTATGGAGACTCCATTGCCGGCGAGGTCCCGTTCAACGCAATGGTGCTCCTGACCCATCTGCACTGGGACCATGTGCAAGGTCTGCCCTTCTTCACGCCGATCCACCAGAGCGAGGCATGGCTGGAGATCTGCGGGCGAAACGACGGATCCACCATTCAAGAGGCCTTCGATGGCTTCATGGTTCCACCCTATTTTCCGGTTAGCTACAGAGATCTAGCTGGCGACATCAGTTTCCGAGATGTAGTGGACACCGAGTTCGACTACGGACGCGCTCACATCACTGTGCGTGACGTACCCCACACCAGCGCCACCAACGGGTACCGGGTAGAGATCGACGGAATCGTGGTGGTCTA
>JAGQSI010000252.1 GCA_020439605.1 Acidimicrobiales bacterium
TGGAGTTCTCTGCGATGAAACAACTCAGGTGGCGCCGGGGATCGTGGCCTGCGGAGACGTAGCTCGTTGGCCTAATCCGCTATTTGGCGAAACTATGCGGGTGGAGCACTGGGAACACACAATCGACATGGCGGGCCATGCCGCACGACGCTTGTTGGCGGGAGATGGCCCCGCAGAGCCATATGCACCGGTTCCCTACTTCTGGAGCGATCAGTACGACCGCAAGATCCAGCTCGCCGGCAATGTGCGAGGCAGCGATGAGGTGGCTGTGGTTGCTGGCTCAGTGGATGATCGTCGGTTCTGTGCTCTCTATGGGAGAGCAGGCCAAGTGGTAGGGGCGCTCACGATGAACATGCCGGCCAAGGTGATCAACTATCGCCGCCGTATTGGCGAAGGGTTGAGCTGGGCGGAGGCAATGGCGGAGGCATCACAATGAGTTGCGAAGGCACTGAGCCAGCCGACCAAATGGTTGAGGTGGTTGGGCTCGATGGGGGAGTTCTGGAAGTCGTGACCAGATCGCAGATGCGTGAGCAGCGGCTACGTCATAAGTGCACGTACATTGTGGTTGTTGATCACGACGAACGGTTGGTGGTTCACCAACGGGCCCCGTGGAAGGACGTGTGGCCTAGTCGCTGGGACGTCGCATTTGGCGGAGTGGTCGGGGTTGGAGAGGATTGGCTGGACTCCGCCAAACGAGAACTGCTCGAGGAGGCCGGAATCGAGTCTGATCTGTTGGAACTGGGAACGGGTACCTATGACGATTCGCATGTATCGGTTCTTGGCCGGGTCTATCTGGCCAGACACGATGGCCCCTTCACCTTTCTTGACGGCGAAGTGGTCGCGTCCGATCGCATCGCCCTCGATGAGATTGAGAGCTGGATCCGATCCCATGAAGTCTGTGCAGATTCGTTGGCGATAGCGGCAGGAGCATTCCTTCGATGACCACTTTGTCCGCAACCTTGCTGGCCTTGACCTCGGTAGTTGCCGTCGTCGACTGGTGGGCCACTTGGAACCAGCGCCGCGAAGTGCGCATGATCGCCAAGCCCCTCACCTTGGCGCTTTTGATCGGTGTGGCACTGAGCGTCGAGCCGTTCGACTCCCAGGTAAGAACCTGGATGGTGATAGGTCTGGTCCTGTCGCTCGGCGGAGACATCTTCTTGTTGTTCGAGGAGAAGTTCTTTGTGTTCGGGCTGGCATCGTTTCTGCTTGGCCACATTGCCTATGTGATCGCTATGCAATACGAGCGAGATTCAACGTTGGCCCTACTAGTTGGTCTGGCGTTGGTGGCTGCATCGGTCGCGGTGGTAGGCAGACGCATCGTTGGAGCGGTCAACAGGGGAGATCATCCAGAACTCACAGGGCCAGTGATTGCGTATCTGGTTGTGATCTCAGCCATGGTCGTCAGTGCTTTTGGCACTATGGGAGCAGCCGCCATTGTTGGTGCCGTGTTGTTCTACATCTCGGACGCAACTCTTGCTTGGAACCGTTTCGTTCAACCTTTTCGAGCTGGGCCGCTAGCGGTGATGGTCACCTACCACCTTGGACAGATCGGTCTGACCATGTGGTTGGTAATGTGAGGGCCAAGCCTTTGTGGCGGATGGTTCTTGGCTGGTTAACGCTGGTAGCTGCCTGCAGCACACAGCGCAATCTCGATAACCAGAGCGTGATACAGCAGGTCCAGGAGAAGGTTTCGGCGTCGCTCAAGCCAGAAGTGGTGAAGGTTGATTGCCCGGAACCCATCAAAGTGAAACAAGGCGCCACGATTGATTGTTCTGTCCAGTTGGCAAACGATGCAGGCACGGTGCCCGTGAGGCTCACCCAGACCAATGACCAAGGTCACCTGGACATAGAACTGTTGGCTCCTGTGCTTTCTGATGCCCAAATAGCGCGCCAGCTGCGAGCGGTCCTGGTAAAGCAGTACAGCCGCAGCTTTGAAGTTGAATGCGGCAACGACCCTGCTCGGGTGAGACCGCTAGGAGAATCATTTCTGTGCCGGGCCCATGATGGTTCTGATCAACGCAGCATCACGGTCTCGGTGAAAGATGACGCCACACTTTCGTTCGTCATCGCCAAGCGTTAGCGGTACGGCACTGCCCAGTCGACATCGAAGCAGCGGCTGTCGAGGCGGCCGGGAGACACATGCTCCCATGCACCGAGGCCGGCTCGACGAGCCCTTTCGCTCCAGCCCGTGCACTCCGGAGATTCGATCCTTCTGACAATCTGGGACAAGCCACCCTCGTGAACTCGGTAACCGGCCCAAACCCCTGGATAGTCCTGAGTTGCTCCTACCTGGGTGACCGTTACCCCGGAACGGGCCCATCGGCGGTTGCGGTGAGAATGGCCGCTGGTGACAAATACGTTTGGGTGAACAGAACCAAGAGAGTCAAGGAACTGGTGGCCTTCGGATCTTGCAATGCCTACGGGGGGACCTTCTGGTAAGGCGTGTGGATGAATGTGATGATGCAGCACCACCAAGACTCCCTGGTCCTTGGGGGTCTCAGCGCTCAGCTCGATGATCTCGTTGGCAACCTTGTGTAACGATCCAGCCGATCTGGCGTGCACGGTGGTGTCGCCGATGAGTACCCGTACTCCAGGTAGGTCACGCACTAGCAACGGCGACGCGAGGGTGAAGCCAAACGCTTTGGCGGCATCGCTCGGCGATAGAGACTTACGTCCGCCATATCGATCTGTGTCGTGATTACCAGCCACTCCCTCAAGAGGGATAGACGACTCCTCAACCAGTCTGGCGTAGAGCCGCCATTGATCAGCGAGACCCGAGTTGGTGAGATCCCCCTTGGCTATCGCGTACTGGCCACCCCACTCGCTTGCCTCGGTGAGGGCGCTTGACGCGCATCTCCAGGTGTGGGTTTCGCTGTACCCCTCGGTGTCGCGTATCTGAGCTCGGTGACCAAATGATCTGGCCCCGAGATGCATATCTGAGATGGTGGCGAGCCTGAACAACTCCTCGCCAGGCGCTCCGCGAAGGGTTCTTGCTGAGAGGGTGGTTGGTGAGTTGAAGCCACTGCGGTGAGTACCGAGCGCTGAACCGCTCAGTTTCAGATTCAGCAACTGACCCCGAGGCAGCCCCATCAGTGTTGCGGCACCGCCGTCACAGCG
>JAGQSI010000253.1 GCA_020439605.1 Acidimicrobiales bacterium
TTCACCCGATGGCGATTCGCTGGCAGAATCAGCGAGCCACATGTTCGGACTAGATGGGCGGATCGAGTGATGCCACAGCCAACCTTGCGAATAGCGACCCGAGGCAGTGCCCTTGCGATCTGGCAGGCTTCGCATGTATCTGGGTTGATCAATACGGCGGTGCCCGGACTGAACATAGAAGTGGTCGTGGTCGAAACCCAGGGCGACAAGGACCTTGAGACCCCAATTTCAGAATTGGGAGGAAAGGGGATCTTCGCAAAAGAGGTGCAGCTTGCGGTGCTTGAAGGTCGAGCAGACATTGCAGTTCACTCGGCGAAGGACCTGCCGGCGATACCAATTGATGGTCTTCACCTCGCGGCCATCACAGAGAGGGGAGACCCTCGCGATGCTCTAGTTGGCGCGACTCTCGGCTCCATGGAACCGGGTGCCACGGTTGCCACCGGATCCAAGAGACGTCGGGTCCAACTCAGCGCAATAAGGCCGGACCTGAACTTCATTGACCTTCGAGGCAACATCGCGTCGAGACTCTCGAAGGTGCCCGATGGTGGAGCGGTTGTGATGGCCGCGGTGGCCTTGAGGCGGCTGCAGTTGGCTGACCACTTGAGCGAGGTTCTTTCTGTTGATGAGGTTGTGCCTCAGGTAGGCCAGGCAGCGTTGGCAGTGGAATGCAGGACCGAGGACGAGCCGTTGGTGAATGCGCTCAAGTTGATCGAGGATCCAGGCTCCAGAAGATGTGTGGATGCTGAGCGAGCATTCCTTGCTGAGCTCGGTGGAGATTGCACTCTTCCGGTGGGTGCTCATGGTGTTCTTCTGGACAGCATCGGCGAAGGTGACGGGTCCGGTCAGGGTGTGCGTCTATCGGCGATCTTGGCCAACGGTGAGACGGCATCGGCGCACATTGCCAGGGCCAGACAGGTTGGAGATGACCCAGTGGCGCTTGGCAAGTCGGTGGCCCGCGATTTGCGTGTAGCAATCGACGGATAGCCCCTCGCGGTTGATAGCCCGTAGCGTTACGACGTGACCGTCTATCTAGTAGGAGCAGGACCGGGAGATCCGGGCCTGTTGACCATCCGTGGAGCTCAGCTCTTGTCCGAAGCGCAGGTAGTGGTTCACGACCGTCTATCTGCCATTGAGCTTCTCTCGATGGCTCCTGCGCATGCCGAGCTGATCGATGTCGGAAAGGCGCCAGACCATCATCGAATGACGCAGGATCGGATCAACGAGCTCTTGGTTGAGCGGGGGCTCGCGGGGCAGAACGTTGTTCGCCTCAAGGGTGGGGATCCGTTTGTGTTCGCTAGGGGAAGCGAAGAAGCCGCAGCGTTGGAGGAAGCTGGGGTGAGCTACGAAGTGGTGCCCGGTATTACCTCAGCGTTAGCTGTGCCGGCCTATGGAGGCATCCCGGTAACGCAGCGGTTCTCGTCTACTTCGTTCACGGTGGTCACAGGTCATGAAGATCCCGCAAGTGGCGAAGGGACCGTGGACTGGGATGCCATTGCCCACACCGGTGGCACGCTTGTGATCCTCATGGGTGTGCACCGCTGGCCGGCGATAGCTCAACGGCTGCTCGCATCTGGTCTATCGCCCGACACACCGGCCGCTGCTGTGAGGTGGGGCACACGCCCCAACCAAAGCGCTGTGCGTGCCACGTTGGCCACGTTGGCAGATCAACCGCTCAAATCGCCGTCGGTCATCGTGGTTGGCACCGTGGCCGGCGAACATCTCGACTGGTTCACCAGCCGTCCTCTTTTTTCCAAGAAGATTGTGGTCACGCGTGCCCGGGCCCAGAGTTCAACTCTCGTTGAGCGTTTGAGAGCTCTTGGTGCCGATGTGGTGGAAGCGCCGATGATCGCGATTGCTGATCCACCCGATGGTGGTGCTTCACTCGTCTCGGCGCTCGAGAACCTGGCGGATTTCGAGTGGCTGGTGTTCACCTCTGCCAACGCGGTGCATCGCTTCTTTGTTCATGTCGCCGATGCCCGGCGTCTGGCCGGCCTGAAGGTGGCCGCCGTGGGCCCAGCCACCGCTTCGGCACTGGCGCAGTATCGGGTGCTTGCGGATCTTGAGGCCAAGGAGTTTGGAGCCGAAGGGCTGGTTGATTCATTCCCCCAAGCGCCGAGTGCGTCGCCACCACTCGGGCCACCTCCATCGCTGTCATCTTCGTCGTCGCCTCGACCGGTGGGCGAGCCAAGGGCTCTATGGGTTCGAGGGCTTCAGGCTCGAAGCATTCTGGCCGAAGGTTTGGAGGCGAAGGGGTGGATCGTGTCCGAGGCGGTGGTCTATCAAAACGAGGTGGTGCAGCCAGACGAGGCCGCACTCGAAGCGATCGAACAAGCCGATGCGATCTGTTTCACTGCGTCATCCACGGTGACCAACTTTTGTGATGTGGTTGGCTCGGACCGGGTTCCACCAGTTGTTGTCTCCATTGGCCCGCAAACCTCCGAGACGGCGCGATCGCTTGGCGTGAACGTGGATGTTCAGGCGGATCCACACTCGATCGATGGCGTGGTTCAAGCAACTCTCGGCGCTCTTGTCGACGTCAAAAATGACTGAACTTCAGGCAGTCATCTTCGACTTTGACGGCACCATCTGCGATAGCGAATGGCCGATTTATGAGGCCTCGGCGGCAGCGCTCCGAGAGATGGGGCTTGCCCTGAGCGTGGCTGGTTGGGCAACGGTGGTTGGACTTGGCCACGATGACAGCTTTGCGGCGCTCGAGCGTGCCGTTGGTGCGACGATTGATCGTGAGGAGTTCGAATCGCGCTACGAATCGATGGACAGGTCATGGGTCTATGAGTTAGAGGCATTACCGGGAGCGCTGGAGCTGATCAGAGCGCTGGCGCAGGAAGGGATCGCAGTGGGGGTGGCCTCGAGCTCATCCAGGCGATGGGTAGAGGGCCATCTCGGCCGTCTCGGCGTGTTGCACCTGATCTCGGTTGTAGCCACCCGAGACAGCGTGGAGGGCAGGACCAAACCCGATCCGGCATCGTATCGATTCGTGCTTGAAGCGTTGGGTGTTGGCCCACAGTGTGCGGTCGCCATTGAGGACTCTGCTCCCGGGGTAGCGGCTGCTCTAGTGGCTGGTCTGAAGGTTGTGGCGATACTCAGCCGGATCACAA
>JAGQSI010000254.1 GCA_020439605.1 Acidimicrobiales bacterium
CTCGTCCTGCTACCAGACACGCTCGCCAAACTGAAGAAGACTCGCGAGGCAGCTCAACACGTGATGGCAACCCGGCCACCGATCCCAGAACTCAATGATGTCTGAAGCTTCTACCACACATACGCGTTCTCCTCTCAACGTCCTTGTTGTAGCCAGCGAGCTCCCTCCCGGACCCGGCGGGATCGGTGCGCATGCATACGAACTCTCGGTAGCTCTTGCAGCTCAGGACCACGGCGTATCCCTTCTCGGCTGCCAGCACTACTGCTCCAGCAAGGATCGAGAATTATTCAATGTTTCATCGCCAATACCGGTCATCACTTTGGAGGACCAGAGCAACCCAGCGCTTACTGCGATGGGCCGGTATCGCCAGTTGCTAAACGCCATCGATACCAGCAACCCAGATGTGGTGCTGGCTTCTGGCGGTCGAGTGCTGTGGCTGGCTGCTCTGGCGTGCAAACGACGTTCCATGCCGTGGATCGCAGTTATCCACGGATCGGAGCTCGGTGGCGCAAGCGCCTCGCAGCGTCTGACCCGCTGGGCACTCATGAAGGCAAACCGGGTTGTAGCCGTGAGCCAGTTCACGGCCGAGTTGGCCAACAAGAACCTAAATGTCCCTCAAAATCACATTTCGGTGATCCATAACGGCGCAGATGGAAAACGGTTCTCCCCTGATCCAACAGATGGGCGTGAGTTTCGGGAGAATTCCGGCATTGGCAACCAGCCAATGATTCTCACAGTTGGCAATGTCACGGAACGCAAAGGCCAGCACCAGGTCGTGGAGGCTCTCCCCCACCTCCTCAAGACGGTAGATGCTCAATACGTGGTTGTAGGCCGCCCCACAAACGCGGAGCAGCTTGTTTCGTTGGCCAAGAAGCTCGGCGTTAAGGACAATCTCACGATTCTGGGCCAGCAACCTCCATCTGTGGTGCTCGGTGCGCACCGCGCTGCCGATGTGTTTGCAATGACCTCCACCAACACCGCTAGTGGAGATGTTGAGGGATACGGGATAGCAGTAGTTGAGGCCGCGTTGTGTGGAGTCCCGGCTGTTGTGTCCAAAGGAACCGGGGCCGAGGAAGCCGTAATCAATGGCGTTACCGGCCTAGCCGTGGCTTCCCGGCCAGAAGCCATTGCCGATGCCCTTTCACAGTTACTCACTAATCACGATCTAAGGAATGAGATGGGTCGGGCCGCTTGCCGACGTGCACAGGATGAGGGCACGTGGGAGAGCCGAGCCGAGGCCTATGGAGACCTTCTAGATGAGGTGGCCAATGGCTCAAAGCCACGGCTTGTAGTTGTCTCCCACACTGAGCACTACACCCGCGATGACGGGACGGTGGTTGGTTTTGGGCCAACGCTGCGTGAACTTGATCAGCTCGCAACCTTGACATCTGAGTTGATTCATGTGGCCCCCCTCTATAAAGGCCCTCCTCCGGGGATGGCGTTGCCCTACACCAATCCACGTATTCGCCATGTTGCAGCACCAGTTGCTGGTGGGCCAAACACCAAGGACCGGATCTTCGCACTTCGTGTAGTTCCATCTTGGGTGAGGATCATCAATCGCGAACTACGCCAGGCTGATGCGGTTCATGTCCGCGCACCAGCGGGCATCGCCATGGTTGCTCTGGGGATCCTCGCTGTTCGAGGCAAACCCAAGAACAGGTGGGTCAAGTACGCCGGCAACTGGATGCCAGATCGGCCCGACGCCTATACGTATCGTCTTCAAAGATGGTGGCTCAAAAAGGGACTTGCCAGAGGCCCGGTAACGGTTAACGGCCGTTGGGACAACCAGCCTGAGTGGGTGTTTGCCTTTGACAATCCAACCCTCACAGAAGCCGAAATAGAAGCCGGCGCCGCCGCATCCGCCATTAGAAGCCCCGGTCCTCCGTATCGAGCAATCTTCGTTGGACGTCTAGAGAAGCCCAAGGGTGTCCATATCGCAGTTGAGACTATCCTGGAACTCCGCAAGCGTGGTGTCGATATCGAGCTTGATCTAATCGGCGATGGAGCACTTCGAGGGTGGGCCGAGGATCAGATAAAAGCTGCAGGCAATGATTCTGTACGTCTTCACGGCTGGTTGACCCGCAAGGAACTTGAAGGCTTCCTAACTGAAGCTCACGTCTTGTTGTTGCCCAGCCAGTCCGAAGGATTTCCAAAAGTGGTTGCTGAAGCAATGGCCTTTGGCTGCGTACCATTCACCACAGCAGTCTCAGCGATGGGTCAGACCCTCGGCGAGACTGGCGGTGCCGTCGTCCTAGATGCGAATGAAGACTGGGTTGAAACCTTGGAACGCCATCTGAACGACGAATCTCTGACAGTTCTCAGCGCCGAAGGAGTTAGAGCAGCCAATAGATTCAGCTATGCCACCTACCTCGGTCGCGTTCGTGAACTCGCCGAGCGCAACTGGTCCTTGAAGCTCTAAATGGGCTTGAGATGACGGTCAGCCCATTCTTGGAGGCTCATCAGGTTCCACAAAGCTTGGGTACTGTGGTGTCCGGAGAGGTGTGCCTCGTAGAGTTCGCTCAGCCCTTTTCGATCAAAGCAATCTTCAAATATCACAGGGTGTTCGATAACCCGCTCACGGAATCGTTCTCCGAGAGGTCCGCACAACCAGTCTCCTAGAGGAACTCCGAAACCCCGCTTCGGTCTTGATATGGCGGAACTCGGGATGTGTCTTGCCAACTCGTTGCGTAGCGGGATCTTTCCAACTCCCTTCCCTACACATCGATACGGGTCGATTCGCATTGCGACGTCCATGACTGCTTCGTCGAGGAATGGGACCCGAACCTCTAGAGATTCGAACATGCTGGCGCGGTCCACCTTGATCAACATCTTTTCGAGGTGACCCCTTATCTCGTTGCGCCTGAGCCATTGGGCTAGGTCATCACGAGACGGAACACTCGTCAGGTCATAGGTATCAAAATCATCTGGTGGCAGGCCAAGACCTGGGGCAACTGAGCTCAGTGCGGATCCACCCAGTTCGCTATGTGGCGTCTCATACATCTCACCGAGCGAGGCAAACGTCGCCGCTTCTGGTGGTCGATGCTGAGGCCACCTAGTCATTGCCTTGCGGTAAACACGTCTAGCTATCACGGGGAAATGAAAACTTGATCGCCACC
>JAGQSI010000255.1 GCA_020439605.1 Acidimicrobiales bacterium
CCCATGAAGGAGTTTGCTGATGCGCAGCCCAAACTCATTGGATTGGTCTTCCCGCTGATCGGTAAGCGGATCTTCCCGACGATTCCATTCGAGGAGGCGTTCTTCTTGCCGATGGCTCGCGAGTTCCGAGCTGAGCTGAAGATGCCGTTGATATTGCTCGGTGGCATCAACAAGGTGGAGACGATCGAGAACGCTCTCGGCGATGAAGGTTTCGACCTCGTTGCAATGGGTCGTGCACTGTTGCGCAACCCGAACCTGATCAACGAACTGTCCGAGCGCTCACGCACCGAAGGTAACTGCATCCACTGCAACCGATGCATGCCATCCATCTACTCGGGAACCCGATGTGTCGTGGATGCCCCAGATCCGATCGTCGCCCATCCGTTGAGCGCTCGTTGAGGACTCGTTGAGTGCTCGTCAAAGCTGTGCGCCGCTACCCGCCCACCACCTCATTTCCTGTAGAGCCAAATCGTCAACCCGCCGCCCGGTTGGCCTGAATCCTGTGAAGTAGGAGAAATCACTATGTCTCGCACCGTTGTCGTAACCGGATCGGGTTCTGGAATGGGTGCTGCAACCAAGCGGCGCTTGGAGAACGCTGATCACAAGGTGATCGGTATCGATATAAGAGGAGCGGAGGTAAACGCTGACCTTGGCACCGCGCAGGGACGCCAAGAAGCCATTGATCGCACCGCCGAGTTGAGCGGTGGGTCTATTGACGCGGTAGTGACCTGGGCTGGGTTGTCGGGTCTCGACAAGTACGCGGGTAGTCAGCTCGTGTCGGTCAACTATTTCGGGACGGTGGACCTGCTTGCAGGGCTGCGTCCCCTCGTGGCCAAAGGTGACGACCCGGCAGTTGTTGGCATCAGTTCCAACTCCACGACCTGTTTCCCCGGTGTTCCGATGGAACTGGTGGATGCTTGTCTTGACGGTGACGAAGAGGCCGCTCGCGACATTGGCGACTCCTTGGGGCCGCTTCACTGCTACCCAGCCACCAAGACGGCGGTAGCGCGCTGGGTGCGCCGCAATGCTCCAACGCCTGAGTGGGCGGGCGCCGGGATCACCCTGAATGCGGTGGCGCCGGGTGCGGTGGAGACTCCGCTGCTGGAGGCGAGCCGTCAAGACCCGGTGATCGGGGGTGCGGTGGATTCCTTCCCCGTGCCGATCGGGCGTAACGGTCGTCCAGACGAGTTGGCGGCGCTCGTGGAATTCCTGATCGGTCCCGACGCGAGGTTCATCTGTGGGTCGTTGATCTTCGCCGATGGTGGTACAGACGCGTTGTTGCGAGCCGACGCCCAACCAACCTCCATGTAGAACGGTCGTCATGCGAAACAAGGGTTGCTAAAGACGGTTACGCTTCCGCAATGATCAGAATCTTGGCTTCGGCGGTAGTAGGGCTCGTCGCAAATGCGATCGCTTTGATAGTTGGTTCATTGGTGCTCCCCGAGTTCTCGTTGGGAACGTCAGGGTTCATCGTTGCGGTAATAAGCTTCACCGGCACTGGGATTCTCATAGAGCCGTTGCTACGTCAGATGGCGATGAAACAGTTGCCGGTGTTGTTGGGGAGTACCGCTCTGGTGTCCACGTTGGTGGGTTTGATCGTCACATCGTTGGTGACGGACAGTTTGTCCATCGATGGGTTGACCACTTGGCTGGCAGCAGTCGTGATCGTGTGGGTCGTTGCGCTTGTTGCTCGACTGCTCCTTCCTCTGGTCATATTCAAGAAGGTGCTTGCCGAGCGAAGGTCATCGAACTGATGAGCGCAGGGAACTCCCACGAAGCAACTGCGTGGCGGACCTTTCAAGTAGCTGGCGCAGACGGGGTGGAGATTGCAGTCCATGAGCTAGGCGGGGAAAACGGCAGCGCCACTGATCTTCCCGTTGTCCTGCTGGTGCACGGGTTCCCCGATGACCACCACGTTTGGGATCTAGTGGCGCAGGATCTTGCTAGGGACCATCGGGTGGTTGCGCACGATGTTCGAGGTGCCGGAGCCTCGGGTGAGCCGGATCTGCCCGACGGTTACCGCATGATGGCCCTGATCGAAGACATTGAAGCGGTGGCACAAAGTGTGGCGCCCGGCGAAAAGGTCCATCTCGTAGGTCACGATTGGGGCTCGATCCAGGGCTGGGAAACGGTGCTGCACCCAGTCGCTCGTGGGCACTTCGCCAGTTACCTCTCGATCAGTGCACCGCCGTTGCAACATGTGGTGCCGTGGCGTAGGGCGAAGCTCGCCGAAGGCCCCAGAGGTTGGTTCGACATGGCCAATCAACTCGTGAGATCCACCTACATTCCGGCATTTCATCTTCCCGTGGCTGATAAGGCATGGAAGAACATCGGGCCCCGTTGGCGAGCCCAGATGAAATCGGTGGGGGCAAAGGTTGACGACCAGTGGCCCTCTGCCAACATCGTGGATGATGCCGTTAGGGGTATGGAGCTCTACCGGGCAAATATCGGACTGGCTCGAAAACGTGCGCTGCCGCCCATCAGCCTTCCAACCGATGTGGCGGTGCACCTGTTGGTAGCGATGGATGATCCCCACGTAACGGTCGGGTTGCTCGACGGTCTGGATGCCTGGGCCATCAAGTTCACGCGAAGCGAGCTACGGGCGGGTCACTGGGTGCCGCGTTCGCATCCAGAAGAGGTGGCGGCAGCCATCAGAACCCATGTGGCTGCCAACCCGGCGGAGCACTCGTTGGCTACTACCGCATAGCTAGACCTATCCAGCGGCTGAAGCCGCGCCATCTCGACTACCGTTGATGCCTCCGTGGCTATTGCCGTGGCTGCGGCGAGGCGGTCGGTGAAGCGGACAAGTGTTGAAGCCGGTCCAGGCGTTCAGGCGGCAACGACTGCTGCGCACATGGCTGTCAGGTTGGTCACGAAATCTTCGTGGCTGAGCTCTGGCTCGGTGGCTTCATCGATTGCCCTGGCCCGTTCTCCAACAGCGCCGGTCAACAAGATGATCAGTGCGACGATACGTTCTCGTCGCAACGCCGCGCCGAGCGATGGGATTGCTTCGATCTCGTCGATGATGCTGGCGAGCTGGCGGGTGGTGTCCACGTCGGACTCAACTCTCCACGCAGCAAAGCGGCCTCG
>JAGQSI010000256.1 GCA_020439605.1 Acidimicrobiales bacterium
GGCGTGGCCCGCCATGTCGATTGTGTGTTCCCAGTGCTCCACCCGCATTGTTTCGCCAAATAGTGGATTAGGCCAACGAGCTACGTCTCCGCAGGCCACTATCCTCGGCGCCACCTGAGTTGTTTCATCGCAGAGAATCCCGTTCGACAGATCGAAGCCGTTGCCCTCTAACCATTCGACATTTGGGATTACTCCAATGCCCACCACAGCCACATCGGCTGGGACCATGGTGCCATCGCTGAGCACGACGCTACGAAGCTGGTCCTGTCCCTCCATGGATTCGACACCAACACCAAGGCGAAGATCCACGCCATTATCACGATGTAACTGGGCCATGATCTCACCCATCTCATCGCCCAACACCCGCGCTAGAGGGGCACTCAGAGGCTCCACCAGCGTTACCTCGGCGCCCATTGAACGCGCAGAAGCCGCAACTTCTGCTCCGATGAACCCAGCACCCACAACCAGCAAACGAGCTCGCTCACGGAGCGAGCTACGTAGAGCCCGGGCATCGTCCAGAGTTCTAAGCGAATGAACCTCACGTAGATTCTCGGTACCCGCTAATCGGCGGGCTCTTGCTCCCGATGCAATGATGAGCCCGTCATAGGACATGGTGGAGCCATCGCTGAGCGTTAGCCGCCTCTCGCCAGCATCTAGAGACTGAGCACGGACGCCCCGTCTCCAATCGATCCCCAAAGAGTCATCGTCGGCACCGCTCAACACAATGCGATCCTGATCCCATTGACCCCGCAGCACCTGCTTGGACAACGGAGGACGGTCATAGGCCGGCCATTTCTCCTCGGAGATGATGGTGAGCTTGGCGTCGAAGCCTTCTGATCTGAGAGTTTGTGCAGCTCGTAGACCGCCGAGCGATCCACCAACTACTACAACGTGACGCAGCGCCTAATCCTCGAGGCTCAGAGCCTGCTTGGGGCAGCGCTCAATGGCTTGGTTGACGAGGGCAAGGTCGTCGCCATCAACTTCCTCTTTGAGCACATAGAGCATGTCGTCATCGCGCACCTCGAAAATGTGGGGCGCAATACCCATGCAAACTGCGTTGCTCTCACAAAGGTCATAGTCGACCAGTACGCGCATAACGCCTCCCTTGGGCGAAGCTGAAACAGGTTCTTGTTCTGAAAGGTAGCCGCGTCAGACGCCCATGGCTACACCGGGTCCGTCTCGGGGCCCGGAAGATGGGGTCTTAGCGCATCCACCCAAAGCTGATATCCCTGTGCGGTGAGGTGGATCCCGTCGGCGGTGAGCTCATCTCGCATCGCTCCGTCGTTCGTGGCCATGATCTCCACTAGATCCAAGAAATCCACGTCTCGCTGGTGTGCAACCTCCCTACAGCGATCTCTCAGATCCCTGATCCGCTCGGCGAACAACGTTGATCTTGGCAACACGCTGTTTAGAACGATGTGTGCTTGTGGTGCCATTTCCTTCAACCGGTCGAGGAGCTCACCGATCTGACGAGCAATGTCAGCAGGCTCTCGCGATCTTCCCTGGCCGCTGAGGTCATTGGTCCCGACCATCAGTGAAATGGCAACTGGGGAACAGACAGCCGAGTCGAGCCTGGCCATCAAGTCCTCAACCGTGTCTCCGTCGATTCCACGGTTTGTGGTGGCCAGGTAAGGAAACCAACCCTCCCACATTCCCCTCTCGGTGATGCTGTCACCGAGAAACAGCACCCGGCCCGGCGCTGCGGGGAGAGCTTCGAACTGGTGTAACCGAAGTAGCTTCTTCGAGGAGAAGGCCCGCTTCATGACAGGTGCAATGACCGGGAGAATCCTGTCTGGGTTCAGCGCTTTGCTCTTCACCGCACTACCACTCCTGTCAGGGCTCAAATGAGAGGCCCAAAGTAGTCGCGTTGGTGCCGTCCGAGAGTCGAACGACACCAACGCATAGGTACCCGCCAAAGGTATGTCCCGCTACTGGCGGCTGGGCCACCTGGAGACTGATGACTATTCAACTCCATCTTCGATCAGCACACACGCCGAATAGGGGTGGAAGCCTCACATCCACCCATTAACAGATGTTGTTATCTCTGATAGTCTTTCAGTATCCAGGGTTCTTGATGCGGGAGCTGGAATGGGCAAAGAACACGTAGTCGAAAGATTCAGCCAAGCAATGAAGTCCCAGAACTGGGACCTGGCCTTTGCTTTGGCAGTTGAGGGATGGACCGACCTGCTCAATCCAGAGCGACTCGACATAGTCACAGATGCCATCGCGTTGGTACCAACAGAGGTCGTCGGGGACAATTCCATGCTCGCGCTCGCTGTTGGGGGCCTGCTGATGAGCTGGGGCTGGCCAGCACGTTCGGAGGATTTCCTAGCTCTGCCCTGCGTTACGAGCACACCAGAAGCCCGAGCCACTGCGGCGCTACTTCGCGCCCACCTCACGTGGTGGCTCACCTCTGGTCAAGAGGCACTGCAAAGGGTTGAACTAGCACGCGATGAGCTCTCACAGGTTCAACTCTCAGAACTCATTGCAGTGCCCGGATTCGAAACGATTACCACAAGCGCGGAGATGCTTGAGATCTCCTATGGGCGAGCATTGCTGCTCCATGGCAAGGTGGCTGAGGGTAGGGCCGCACTTTCGATGCTGACATCCATGTCCCCAGAGGTGCCAGCCGTTCATTCTGTGAGCGCCTGGGCCACCAAGGCCTGGGCCGATGCCTTGGTGGGGGCAAATAGCGACGCCACAATCGCAGCGCGCACCGCGTTTCAGCTCGCCGGTGAGGGCGGATGGCTCCTCACCACTTCCATCGCGCCAGCGCACCTGGCGTTGGCATTGGTAGCGGCGCGTTCCTCAGGCCACTCCGAGGGAACTGACCACCTCGCCGAAGCCAGTGAACTAGCTGCTAGAGCCGACGCAGCACTGCTCATAGGCGCAACCGAGAGCACGGCGCTGCTGTGTGGGGACAACCGACGATTCGTCGGCATGCACAGCCCGGCGCGCTTTGGGACATCAACCTTGACCTATCACATCGACTCAGCTTGCTACGGCCGAATTGCTATCCGTGGGTCCAACCGGAGCGAGGCTCGCCGCCTCGTGGCGTTGTCTCCGCCACATGAGCTCACCCTTGGT
>JAGQSI010000257.1 GCA_020439605.1 Acidimicrobiales bacterium
TAGCAGATCGCACTGTTCCCTACGGTCGTGGCGCCACGGTGTCGCCCGAGGGTTCACCCAATGAAGGGTTACCGGCCACCTTGGACAGCATGGACCTGTGGGCCAAGAACGCAGGGTGTGATCTGGATCCGGATGTGTCGCGCATTGGTGAAGACGTGGAACTTAGGCGCTTCTCTGGTTGCGACGATGGATTCGGTGTGGAGCTCTACACCATCGACGAAGGCGGCCACACCTGGCCCGGCAGCGACCTGGAGCTTGGCCCCACCACCCAGACGATCGATGCCAGCGAGATCACGTTGGACTGGTTCGAGGCTCATCCTCGACGGTGAATACCCCTTGGGTGGCCCCAGTTCCTCGTGCCGAGGGTCCTTGACACAAATATCGAAACAAAGTGCGTCCAGAGGTGGCAGGCTATTGAGGTGAGTGATCAGCCCCGCAACATGAAGCGTGACCTCAAGAAGGTGGGAGCATCGCTGGCAGTTGTGGCGTTGCAGAGGCTTGCGGACCCTGAGGTGCGCGCCAAGATCGCAGAGCAGGGCCACAACGCAGCTGAGGCGTTCAACAAGTGGCGTGCCGAACGCAGTGACTCGAAGATCATCGAGATCGTTCCTTCTGGCGTGGATGGGCCCGGAGCTCCACTGCCCGGCGAGAACCTCCATATCCCCGGGCCTCGTCTTGTGGACCGTTTCGGGGCCCGGCGCCTCTACCGGCGCATAGACCGGCTGCGGGTGTCGGTGTTGTCGCTCGGTGAAGGACGCCCGGATCTAGCTGGAGACCTTGATCCTGTCCTCGCAGCGCTTGAGGAGGTCGGCACTGCTTTGGAACTTGCCGCCAACCTCTCGTTCTCTGGGCGCCTTCGAGCCCACCAGCGCGTCGATGAGGTGCTGAACGCTTTGGAAACCGGGCTGTTCGAGGCTGCGTTGCCTTCGTTCGGAGACGCCCACAACCCAGACCACTACCAGGAGTAGAACCAGAATGCTCGTAGCTCAGCTTCAAGCCGACCTGACGGCCGCGATGAAAGCTCGCGATGAACTGACAACCTCGGTGCTGAGGATGGCGGTAGCGGCGGTGAAGGAGGCTGCGGTTTCTGGAACGGAGGCCCGTGAAGTCTCAGATGACGAGGTCATTGCGCTGCTCTCCAAGGAGGCGAAGCGTCGTGAGGAGGCGGCAACCGCTTTCACCGAGGGTGGCCGACCAGAGCGTGCCGAACGCGAACTTGCCGAGCGAGACGTGCTGGCTCGGTATCTGCCTCAGCCCTTGAGCGAGGAAGAACTCGCTTCGCTGGTGAGCACAGCGTTGGACGAAGGTGGCTTTAGCGAACCCTCACAGATGGGACTTGCCATGAAGGCCGCAATGGCTGCGGTAGGTGGCAGAGCCGATGGCAAGGCTGTTTCAGCGCTGGTGAAGGCTCACCTGTCCAGGTAGGCCTTGACGGTGTTGAGTGCTGGGCGTTCAACCATTGGCACCTCCAACGGCGCTTGGCCGGGCCGGTGCAGAACTGGCTGGTTGGGTGGCCTCACCCCGGCACGATCCAAGATGGCTTGGGCCACTGCCAACGCCTGTGGCCCAAGTTCATCGAGGGTGCGGTTGCGATGATGGCGAACCCCTAGGTCCACCTGCGCAATTCGCTCGATCCCGGCGGTGTTGGCTGCATCTATGAGCAGCGCAACGTCCACTCCGTAACCGCTTACAAAGGGAACCTTCTCCAGCAGCGAGCGCCGCCCCGCGTATTCTCCGGCAAGAGGTTGGGCAATTTCTGCGAGGTGTGGGAAGTACATCGACAGCAATGGCCGTGCGAGAAGTTCTGTTACCCGGCCACCTCCCGTCCCGTTAGCTTCCGGGCGGTGATAGTGGCCCTTTACGAAATCGATGGTGGGGTCACAGATCAACGGGCTTGCCATGCCAACAACAAACCCGGGGTCGAAGTTGACGATGTCCGCATCCACCCAAACAATCACGTCGCCATGTGAAGCAAAAACAGACTTCCAGAGCGCTTCTCCCTTGCCGTGGCCTCGTCCATGTTCTTCAAGGATCGACTCGGCCGAGACGACTCTTGCTCCGGCTGATTTCGCAATGGCCGAAGTGTCGTCGTGCGAGTGGTCGTCTATCACCACGATCTCGTCGACCAGAGCAAAATCTTGTACCAGCGCTGAGTGAATTCGACTCACGACATCGCCCACAGTTGCGGCCTCGTTGCGCGCCGGGATGCAAACAGACACGGTGAGTTGCGAGTCCGCTTTGGCCTCGACGGTTGCCGCCAGGTCGTGATGGTCCAGTGGAAATGACCGAACCTGTGAGGTGGCAGGGGGCGTGGTCATGATGCCATCGTCATCGCTGGAGCCACTTGGATCAAAGCCGTCTGTTGGTGGAACCCTGATAATGCGCTACTACGATCGTCGGCGCCCAGCGCTGATTGGGCATCAGTTTCCAAACCGAGGTCACCAAATGTCCGTCACAGTTCGAGTCCCCACCACCCTTCGCACCCTCACCGCTGGAGCCTCCGAGGTAGAGCTCGAAGGCGCAACAGTGGGCGATGTACTTGATGCCCTAGAGGCAGCACACCCCGGTTTCAAGGACCGCCTTCTCGACGGCGACGGCGCGATCCGTCGTTTCGTCAACCTGTATGTGGCAGACGACGACGTGCGGTTCCGTGAAGGACTCGCTACCGCCATTGCCGACGGTGAGACCCTCAGCATCATTCCTGCGGTAGCTGGCGGCATCTAGGGACTGGGTCCGCGCTCCATCAGCGGACTCCCTCCGGCCGCTGATGGCCCGCTCATTGGCCGGATCGGCAAAGGGATTCGGCGTAGTAACTATCGGCCTGTTCGAGCGGTGACGAAATGGGTCGAACGGACTCTTTCGGCCTGCTGAGAATTAGCACTCTCGGTCTCCGGTTGCTAACGGCGTCAAAATCTGGTTTGCTATTAGCACTCTCCTTAGGGGAGTGCTAACCGTCCAAACCCCATCTCCAGGAGAACCCAGGGATGCCCAAGATCATCGCCTTCGACGAGCAGGCCCGTCGTGCCCTCGAGTCCGGCATGAACCAGCTCGCCGACGCCGTCGCCGTCACCCTCGGCCCCAA
>JAGQSI010000258.1 GCA_020439605.1 Acidimicrobiales bacterium
GAACGGGGTTGTGGAGCTAAGGAGAATCGAACTCCTGACCTCTTCCATGCCATGGAAGCGCTCTACCAACTGAGCTATAGCCCCGTAGGAAGCAGTGACTTTAGCTAACTGTGGGTTCGGTTTTCGAATCCGTGTCCAAGGACCAGTCAACTCGTGGCACATCTGACCACAGCCGCTCGAGGTCATAGAAGCTTCGGGCCTCATCCAAGAAGACATGAACAACGAAATCTCCGTAGTCCATGAGCACCCAGCGCTGGTCGTCCAAGCCTTCGATTCTGCGAGGCTTCGGGCCACCAAGTTCTGCAAGTTTTGCCTCGATGTCTTCCACTACTGCACGAACCAGACGCGAGTTGGGTCCGGAACAGATCACGAAATGGCTACACAGGGCCAGTACCGGTCCAACCTCCAGAACCACTACATCTGTGGCGGCTTTGGCATCAGCGGCACGGGCGGCCTCTATCGGCCACCTTTGATCATCGTCGCTGTTGTAAGTCAATTTCCCTCATTCATAGGAGTACTTGTTGAGCCGGAGCCAGAAGTGGCGCCTGAGGTGGAAGCAAGGACGTCTCGACCCAACACGATTGTCAGGTCCACCGAATCTGGGGCCTCACGGTTGTGGCGGATCTCACCTTTGGCTCCGAGCGATGCGCCAACGAGCGTGGCGGTCTTTGACATGGCTTTGTCTGCATAGACCACCGATGTCTTATCTGTCCCGAACTCTGGGCCGTTGCCAAGAACCATCACCGCCCCTCCCCAGCTCACGATCGAACGAATCACATCTCCCGGGATCGGGTCCGCTGAAACCCCATTCAAAAGCCGCACGGTGAAACGTGATCCTTCCATGGCAGGAGTTGGTGAGGCCACAGCCGATGCCATCAGTTTGTCGATAGCACCTTGGTCACGCTTGTAGATACCGGAGTCACCCACCTCGGAATTGACCGGCAACGTCTGGATGTCAACCGGGCCGGCGGCCAACGTTCGGATGAAACGACCAATACCGGCGTCGCTCTCGCCCGGGACTGCTTTGTCTGGTCCCGCCTCCGCCACCTGCTCCAGCCATGCCCGCCAAACGATCTCGTGGCGCACTAGACGGTTGAGGTCACTTTCACCCGGCAACTGCTTTGCGAGATATGGACCAACTAGATCCGCAGGCAACTCGACCTCTCCTGAAGCAAGGGTGATCCCATATCCAAAGTCCAGGTCATCAGGATTGTTGATCCGCAACGGCGCCACAGGTGTCACTAGTTGTTCCCACGCCGCGTTGGTCAGCTCGAATGGCTCCTGGATCCCCACCTTGAGAGCAGATCCAACCTGGTTGACAAGCCTGTCGCGCCCGAGTGATGGCTGGTCCTTGGGAGTTAACTCCCACACCTGGCGAATGTGGTCCACCCCGAACTTGGGAGTTGCGACCTCGGTATCGAGCGGAACAAAAATAACGCTTCCGCCCGCTTCACCGGCCGTAGACAAGAAGGTGAGGCCGTTTGGCACACCGTCGTCGTCGTATTGAATAGCCAACGCGGTTGGAGTTGGTTCTACCGGTGCTTCAAAGCCGGGATCTTCAGGACCGAGCTCTCCTTGAGCGAAGCTACCTGCTGTTGAATCCTTGATCAGCTGAGATCCGAAATAGCCCAGAGCCGGGATGGCCGAGACCAGAACCAGTACGGACATCGCGAAAGCGACACGGCGCCACCATGGCGGACGTTGACGAGAACGAACTACGAGAGGGTCCACCTGAAGCGGTTTGATAGGTCCACCGCTAGATGGTGCAGGCTCATCCTCGCGACGAGCCTGGTCTGCCTCAACCTGTTGTGCTGCTGTGGTTGCTGCTACCCGCACCGCCTGTGAGGCCTGGTCGTCCACTACCTCGTCCGGGCGAAGGTCTGGGATCCTGGCCAACGAAGTTGCGAGGTCTTCACGTTTTGAACCTGGCACTGACGTTGATGGCGGAGCCGACGAGGACACTGGGGACGGTGTTGATGGCGGAGCTGTAGAAGGTGGCGAGGCTGGATCTGGGGACCCTGCCTGCTCAGACACCTCTTGTGAGGGGTCCATACCAAGGGCCTTGCGCCTCAGGCTCGCACCGGGCCGCGCTTTAGCGGACGGTGGGGTCGGCTCCGTGGACATTCGCTCAACGATAGAGCTTGAGCCTCTCAATGACGGAGGCGGCGCCTTCAGGTATCAGAAATTTGATCGAACGACCGGCCTTGATCCTGGCACGAAGATCAGTGCTCGATATCTCCAGATCTGCCACATCAACGCGAATCCAGCTGTGATTCGGATCGGGTTCACTATGTTGTCCTGGCCGGTCAACAACCACTAACGAGGCCATTTGAGCCACCTCGTCGTGGCGCTCCCAAGTTGTGAACCCCGCAGCGGCATCTCGGCCAACAATCACGAACAACTCCGCTTGAGGTTCGCTCGCCAGAAGCTCAGCGAGGGTGTCTGCGGTGTAGCTCTTGTCTCCTCTACGGATTTCCATATCGCTGACCTCAAGGCCCTCTACCTCTGCCGCACAGGCGCGCACCATTTCCAAACGGTGCTCAGCAGAGGAGATCTCACGGGTCCCTTCCTTTTGCCACGGCACATTCGCCACCACCAGCAAAACTACATCAAGCTCAAGGACCTCTCGCGCTTCTATCGCAGCCACCAGATGGGCGATATGGGGAGGATCAAAAGTTCCGCCAAAAACCCCGATCCGGCGTGGACCACCAGAGGCTAAGGTCATCACGTGACCTTAGCCACGAACATTTTGGGAACAATTGATGTGGGTTCCATCGTTGCAACATCCCAGAAGCAGTTGGCCGAGTTCACCAAAAGAACGGACTCGGCGGGAATGATAAGCAACCTAGCGGTGTTGGAGTAGCCATCATGAGTGATTCAGTCGGCCAGTACCTGAACGAAATCGGCGCTGTAGCGCTACTCAACGCCCAAGAAGAGCGCGAATTATCCCAGGTCATTGAGCGTGGTGTTGCCGCTCGCGAGAGAATCGCCGCCGGCACTGGAACTGCCGAAGATCGGCGACTGGACCGTGCTGCTGCTCGGGCCAAGGACCGCTTCATTCGTGCCAACCTTCGCCTCGT
>JAGQSI010000025.1 GCA_020439605.1 Acidimicrobiales bacterium
AGGTGGCTGAACCGGCCCGGCTAGCGTCAGAAGCCTATGGTTTCGCCCACCGCCGCGTTTTCCGTGTGTATCCGGGTCCGGCTAGATAATCAGCCGGGCTCCCTAGGACGCCTTGCTGCTGCTATTGGCGGGGTGGGTGCCAACATCGTGGCCCTTGAGGGCTTCGAAGCCAAAGAGGACTACCTGGACGAGGATCTGATCGTCAACTGCTCATCTGAGCAGCACATCGACGAGGTAGTGGCCTCGCTCGACGGAGTTGAAGGTATCGAGGTTCTTTCCTGGTACGACAGAACCTTCGACATGCACGATGGCGGCAAGATCGAAGTTCTCGCACGGATGGATGTTGCTGATCGCGACGACCTTTCGATGGCTTACACCCCAGGCGTTGCTCGGGTCTGCACCGAGATCGAGCGTCATCCAGAGCGGGTTCATGAGCTGACCATCAAGAAGAACACGGTTGCCATCGTCACCGACGGAACCGCTGTGCTCGGACTTGGCAATATCGGTCCAGAGGCAGGGCTGCCAGTCATGGAGGGTAAGGCTCTGCTCTTCAAGAACTTTGCTGGTGTGGATGGGTTCCCGATCTGCATTGATGCGGGTGGACCAACCATCTCAGATGAAGAACGCGCTGAAGTGATCATCGAAACGGTCAAGCGCATCGCCCCCGTATTCGGCGGCATCAACCTTGAGGACATTGCAGCCCCAGCCTGTTTCGAAGTTGAGGACAGGCTTCGCGCTGAGCTCGACATTCCTGTCTTCCACGACGATCAACACGGCACTGCGGTCGTGACGCTCGCAGCGCTGGACAACTCGCTCAAGATCGTCGGCAAACACATGGCAGACCTGCGAGTGGTTATCTCCGGCGCTGGTGCTGCAGGTGTTGCTATCGCCAAAATGTTGATGACCGCAGGCGTTACCAACATCGTTGCGTGCGATACCAAGGGTGCGATCCACAAGGGCCGCACGGACCTCAACATCGTCAAGCAGAAGTTTGCGGACATCACCAACCCTGAGCAGATCAGCGGCACCATCCACGATGTGTTGCCAGGCGCTGATGTGTTCATCGGGGTAAGTGCCCCTGATGTCATAGATGCAGATGATCTGCGCAAGATGGCAACCGATCCAATCGTGTTCGCCATGTCCAACCCCAACCCTGAGATTCGCCCTGAGGTTGCCAAGGGTCTTGCCGCTGTCATGGCCACCGGCCGCAGCGACTACCCGAACCAGATCAACAATGTTCTGGCTTTCCCCGGGATCTTCCGAGGTGCCCTAGACGCGGGTGCCACAGACATCACAGACCACATGAAACGTGCAGCAGCGGATGCGATCGCTGCGGCAGTATCGCCTGAGGACCTGCGTCCAGGGTTTGTGATTCCCTCGGTGTTTGATCTTCGTGTGGGAGAACTCGTGGCCACGGCAGTCGCTGAGGCGGCGGTTGCGGACGGGGTCTGTCGTCCTCACCGCTAACCTGTTGTCGCTAAGAGCTAGAACGATCGACCAATCGACCAAGCGGAGGGTCAAGATGAGATTCGGGCGCGTTCTATTTGCTGTTGTGATGCTTGCGGCGCTGCCAGTAGTTGGAGCAGACGCACAGAGTCTGGCGTTGGCATTGAGCGCGCCTTCCGTTGGATCGGTGGCTGCCAACACGCCGGTAGCGGTTGCGGTAGATGCCGTCGGGGCCGATGCGGTTGGTGTTGAGGTAACAGTCGGATTCGAGGCGCCAACAACCATTGCGCTACAAGACAACGGAACCAACGGAGACGCCGTTGCTGGAGATGGGCGCTTTGGCGGGCTGATCGGAGGCGTCGGGTCGGGGACTTTGGTTCGTTACCGCTATGTGGCCACCTCGGGCTCACAACAAGTGACGTTGCCCGCCTCCAATGCCGCACGACCCCGTTTGGGATATGTGGTTCAGAGCCTTACAACAAACAGTTCCCTGCCCACGGTGGACTGGTTCATAGACCCCGTCCACTACGGCGAGTTACGAGCGAAACCCTGGCTCGATGACTACAAGCCCGCCGTGGTGTCGGTTGGTGGCGAGGTCTGGGATGGAGTGAGGGTGCGGGTGAGTGGCAATGGTCGATCCGCTCTCAAGTACTCCTTCAAGTTCAAGATGCCCAAAGGTGCACCGCTACAGGCGCCGTTCCTGCAGTGGCCAGTTGATGAGTTCAAGCTAGACGGGGACATGAATGACCCGACGGGAGTGATCGCACCGGTTGCGTCGTCCATCTACGAGGACTCCAACCCTGTGATGCCCCAGATTGCCAAGGTTCATGTGGAGCAGAACTTCTCAGATTTCGGTTTGTTCTCTCTCGTCGAAGAAACCGACAAGTTGTGGAGGAAGAGGAACGGGCTCGACGGACCCGGAGACATTCATTATGAGCCCGAGGACATTACCGGTGTCTTCATCGACGACGGCTCAAGCGATGGGCTCGATGAAAGGTTCAAGAAGGAGAACCCAGAAGATGGGGATCACACCCATCTCTATGAGCTCATCAAGGCCGTGGACTCTGCCCCCACACCAGAGCGTGCCGCCAAGTTACGAGACATGTTCGACCTGCCATCGCTGATTGACGGGTTCGCTGCCAACGCGATCGTCCAGCACTGGGACACGACCGTTCACAATTATCAGCTCCTGCGAGACGGTGAGACCGGCAAATGGAGCTTTGTCTACGTCGATTTCGATAACACCCTCTATGGGACCATCCCGGCGGTGTTTCCCTATGGTCCGGACCATCTCGTGAGTGCACTTCGCTCAGATCCGGTCTTCTCCGATATGTATTTGCGTAGAGTTCGAACCCTCGCTGACAAATACCTCGGTGGAGGTGTCTTGTTGCAACGGTTCCGACAGATGCAAGCGCAGATGGTGGCGGACCAGAGCGCAGACCTTGCGCGCTGGCCAAGGAACTTCGGTACTCCTGCACAAGGCAAAGCTGCAGTGGAGGCGTATATCGCCCACAAAACCAGCTATCTGCTCAGCGAACACCAAAATGCTGATGGAGTCCCCAACGCACCAACGCCGGGACTGCCACTCGTGGTGTCCGATGCCTCTTTCGATGGTGTATCCGGACCATCTGGAGACTCGGTAACCATCTACAACCCGTCTCAGTCAGAAGCGATAGATCTCTCTGGCTGGAAGATCGAAGGTGCTGGTAGTTCCACTCTTCCTGAAGGGTCCGTCATCCCTCCAGAAGCGGAGATGGTCGTACCTGCCGATACGGCGGCCGCAAGCGCGGAGTTTGCTGCGGGCACCTTGCTAATGGGTCATCTAGATGCTGGTGGCCTTGACGATGCGGGCGGTGCCCTTCGCCTACGGGACCTTTCTGGTCGAATTCGCGCCCAAGCGGTTCTCTCAGAAGTAGTACCTCGGGTTGCTCAACCCAGGACTGGCTTGGAGATCGAGGCATCTGCGGATCAGGTTGAAACCACCACGGTTGGTGGCGCTGGCGTGAAGCTCACCGTGGCCGTAACCAACCATGGACCCAAGTCGGTTCAGTCGGTGGCTCTCAGCGCTACCGGCACCACATGTGCCAGAACCATTGGTCCCATAGCGGTGGGGCAGTCCGTGACCTTTCGCTGTGAGACCCTCGCATACAACGCGCCCGACCGCAGCTATCGGATACGTGCAGTCACAGGATCGTCCACCTATCGCTCCAATCGAGTTGAGGTGCGCCGACTGGTCCACGCCACCAACTACTGGTCTCAGACTTTCCCCAATGCGCCGACTGTAGGGCACATAACGCTCGGCGAGGCAGGCACTGTGCGAATAGCGTCCACGCTGGCTCCGCCAACCTCTACGCCAACAGCCACAACCCCCGGGGTTCGCTGGTTGGTTGTTTCGGGATTGGAGAAGGGCCGTGCCATCCCGACCCAGGGCTCGCTGGTGGCACCAGGACCGGTTGTCTCGGCGCCTTTCACCGAGAATGTTCCTGTCCGAGTTGCAGCGGCCTCTCGAAACGGCGCAGGCACCAGTGCGCGCACACCTCTGTCACCATGGATAACTCCTCGGCCCAACGCGCAATGGCCTTTTGCCTCGACTGATGAACTGATTGACAAGGTCTATCTCGATCTCGAAGGCGCCCTACCAACCGTGGGACAACGTCAAGGCGCGCTGGCCCAGATAGACCAGTTGGGGCCGGCGGCGCTAGTGGCCGAGAAGCTTGGCAATCAACGCTGGGGCGCTCAGATCGAGCCGTTGATCAGACTCTATGAGGCCTATTTCGATCGTGCACCAGATGTAGCTGGACTCAAGTTTTGGGCCGATCAACGTGTATCGGGAAGAACGCTCATGTCCATTTCGGGACAGTTTGCCCGCTCTGGCGAACGGCTTCGCAAGACAGGTTCACTATCGAATGAGGCGTTTGTGCGCTTACGTCTACGACGGTGTCTTCGGTCGCAAACCAGATTCCATGGGCCACGTCTATTGGACCTATCACCTCAATAGGGGCATGTCGAGAGGTGCGGTCATGGTTCAGTTGTCTGAGTCGAGCGAAGGCAAGAGAACCCTTGCTTCAGCAGTGAGCCCAGCACTTGTTGGCTATGCCATGTTGGGGACACCCATGAGCGGTACCGAAGCCGAGGCAGCCACAGAATGGCTTGCCGCTGGAGGATCGCTGCTCAGCGTCATCGAGGGCGTGCGATCGAGCGATGCATACGCGAACAGAGTGAATTGAACTATCACCCGGTAGCGTCTAGCACTCACCGATTCAGGAGGAACTAGCCGTGGGGCAGTACAAGGTTGCGATCATCATGGGGTCACCGAACGACCGATCGAAGATGGAACCCGCGGCACAGACTCTCAGCGGGTTTGGCATCGAAGCCGACGTGCAGGTGATGTCTGCTCACCGTACCCCTGCCAAGGTGGCGGCCTTTGTGGGCGGTGCCCGTGAAGCTGGCTACTCAGCGATCATCGCTGGGGCAGGCATGGCCGCGCACCTCGCTGGTGCCGCTGCAGCACACACCACGCTGCCGGTGATTGGCGTTCCGCTCTCCGGTGGTGCCCTCAACGGAGTTGATGCCCTCTACGCGACGGTTCAGATGCCCAAGGGAATCCCGGTAGCAACAGTTGCGGTGGATGGCTCGATCAACGCTGCACTGCTCGTGGTTCAGATGTTGGCCATCACAGATGTGGACCTTCAGGCCAAGCTTGTCGCAGACCGCGAGGAGCGTGCCTCGGTCAGCTGAGCTGCGGTGTCTAGCTGAGCTGGGGGTGGCTAGCTGACCTGGCGGTCGCTCGAGTGGTGGGAGCTGACCCCATAGCGCTCTGAGGGAAGCGAGATGTGGGTAGGGGCCGGCACGCTCGACGAGCGTGAGGCCTCCGATACCGGTGCCTCGACAGGATGCTTGGCTGCTTCGCGATTGAGCTTGCGCTGAGCACGTTCAAGCCTGCGAGTGGTTGACGCCGATGCCTTGGTCGGCTTCACCCGAACCACGTTGCTGTTGCGCACCCCTGAGGCATTGAGCGCGCATCCGATGCAATAAGGCGGCTTCTTCGGTCCACGGGGGAACACCAGACATTGCGCACAGAACGGGCGGCCGCAATGTTGGCAGGCCGCTACGTCTGGTTCTTCAAGATGTCGCATGCAGTGCGACATGGCGTTCCTCTTTGCCTTCTAACGACTATTGGCAACTTCATCGTCACAATCGGCCCCAACCTTTAGACATCAAGGCTTCCGTGAGTTGTCCGGGTGCGAGTACCGTCCCGAAGGTGAAACCTGCAGTCTCAAACGTCCTTGCTTCTCGTTACGCCAGCGTCCAGATGGCCGAGCTCTGGTCAAGCGAATACAAGGTTGTGCTTGAACGCAGACTGTGGCTTGCGGTGTTGCGCGCACAACAAGAGCTGGGCATCGATGTGGGCACCGACGTGATCGAGGCCTACGAAGCAGTGGTGGATCAGGTGGATCTCGACTCGATCGCTGCTCGGGAGCGAGTCACCCGCCACGACGTGAAGGCGCGTATCGAAGAGTTCTCCGATCTCGCCGGATTCGAACACATCCACAAAGGGATGACCTCTCGCGACCTCACCGAGAACGTCGAGCAGCTTCAGATCCGCGATGGTCTGGTCTTGGTACGGGGCCGAATCGTGGCTGCTCTGGCCCGTATCGCAGAGCGCGCTGGAGAACACGCGACCACGGTGATCACCGGGCGCAGCCACAACGTCCCCGCCCAGGCCACAACTCTGGGAAAACGCTTTGCAAACGCCGGCCAGGAACTGCTCGTGGCGCTTCGTCGCATCGATGACCTGCTGGAGCGCTATCCGTTGCGCGGGATCAAGGGCCCGGTAGGTACCCAACAAGACATGTTGGACCTGCTTGGCACTCCAGAGCGCGTTGAAGAGCTCGAGTCGGCGGTGGGGCGTCACCTTGGATTCCAATCCACGCTCAACAACGTTGGTCAGATCTACCCACGTTCGTTGGACCTAGAGGTGGTTTCGGCTCTGGTTCAGGTGGCTGCGGGCCCGGCAAGCCTTGCAACCACGCTGCGGCTGATGGCCGGCCAAGAACTTGTGACCGAAGGCTTCAAGCCGGGTCAGGTTGGTTCCTCTGCCATGCCCCACAAGATGAATGCCCGTTCGTGTGAACGCGTGTGCGGTTTCAACGCAATCCTCGGTGGTCATCTCGCGATGGTGGCAGCACTCAGCGGTTCACAGTGGAACGAAGGAGACGTGAGCGATTCGGTGGTGCGTCGCGTGGCGCTGCCAGACGCGTTCTTCGCTATCGATGGACTGTTCGAGACCTTCCTTACCGTGCTCGACGAATTCGGTGCGTACCCAGCGGTCATCGAACGTGAGAACCAGCGTTATCTCCCCTTCCTGGCCACCACCAAGGTTCTGATGGCTGCGGTACGAGCAGGGGTCGGACGAGAAAGCGCCCATGAGGCGATCAAGGAACACGCCGTAGCGGTTGCATTGTCCATGCGCGAGGGCGGTGAGAACGATCTGATCAACAGGCTCACCTCCGATGAACGGATCTCGCGTGGCCCGGACGGCTCTGTGGCGTTGAGTGCTGCGGACATTGAATCAGCAATTGCCAACCCGCTTGATCTAGTTGGCCTGGCCCCGAGCCAGGTTGGCGCGTTTGTTGCTGAGGTAGAGCAGTTGGTCGCTGCTGATCCTGGCGCCGCTGCCTACCGGCCCGGAGACATTCTCTGATCGGTTGAGCTGAATCAGGATCTCGGACGGTAGGTTGCTGGGCAGTATGAGTGAGATTGCCCTTCCCAAGCTGTATTCAGGCAAAGTCCGTGACATCTACGACGCTGGAGATGACCGGCTGTTGATGGTTACCTCGGATCGCATTTCTGCGTTCGACGTGGTCATGGATGAACCGATCACGGACAAGGGTCGTGTGCTCACTGCCATGTCTGCTTTTTGGTTTGAGAAGTTCTCTGATCTCATCGGTGGACATCTCATCGCCACCGAGGGTCCCGAGATCGAGGCTCTTGGAATCGCTGGAGATGATCCTGAGCTAGCTGGGCGAGTCATGCTGACCCGTAAGGCCGAGATGTTGCCGGTGGAGTGCATCGTTCGCGGCTATATCACCGGATCTGCTTGGAAGGAATATCGCAGCGAAGGCACCATGCACGGAACTTCGTTGCCCGAAGGGCTCCTTGAGAGCTCGCAGCTCCCAGAGCCGGTGTTCACGCCTTCCACCAAAGCCGAGGTGGGAGATCACGACATCAACATTTCCTTCGACGAGGCCGCCAATCTGATCGGTAAGGAACTCGCAGAACGCGCCCGTGAGGTGTCGCTTCGGATCTACTCCGAAGGCGCAGCGTGGGCTGGCGAGCGTGGCATCATCATCGCAGACACCAAGTTCGAACTCGGGCTGGTGGATGGAGAACTGATCCTTTGTGACGAGGTCCTCACCCCGGACTCGTCGAGGTTCTGGCCAGCAGATCAATGGGTGCCGGGTTCTACACCTCCCTCGTTCGACAAGCAGCCTGTGCGGGACTACCTAGACGGCTTGGACTGGGACAAGACCCCGCCGCCACCGGCACTGGGGCAAGAAGTTGTGGATGCAACCCGGTCTCGTTACGTGGAGGCCTATGAACGCATCACAGGGCGGTCATTCGCCAACTGGCCGGGCGTGGCCTGAGCGCTATGGGCGCTAGCGAGATTCCGAGTCCCTGCGTCTGTGTGCGAGCATAGAGCCATGTTGTTTTCGGTGCAGGTAGAAGTCACCCTTCGTCAGGGGGTGGCAGACCCTCAAGGAGCCACCATCGAGCGTTCACTTCCTCACCTCGGTTTCGACGGGGTCAAGGGAGTGCGTGTCGGCAAGTCCATCCGTTTTGATTTGGAGGCCGCCGATGAAGCCTCGGCTCGCGCTGAGGTGGAAGATCTCACGCAACGCTTCTTGACCAATCCGGTCATCGAGGACTCCACGATCTCGATCGTCGCTGGTGCCAACGCCTGATGGCTCCTCGAATTGGTGTAGTGCTGTTCCCTGGATCGAACTGCGAGTTCGATTCGCTTGAGGCTGTTCGTGCCCTAGGTGGCGAAGGCGAAATTCTTTGGCACGGAGACGCCACCACCAATGGTGTGGATGCGGTGATCGTGCCTGGAGGCTTCGCCCATGGCGACTACTTGCGTCCCGGTGCAATCGCGCGGTTCTCGCCGGTCATGTCCGCCGTCACCGAGTTCGCTCGTTCCGGTGGGCCTGTGGTCGGGATCTGCAACGGATTCCAGGTCCTTACAGAAGCAGGCTTGTTGCCCGGTGCCTTGCAGAAGAACGCAGGGCTCAAGTTCGTGTGCACCACGGTGGAACTGAGGGTGGATTCCACCAACTCTGCTCTCACATCCGAGGCAAATCTTGGAGACGTGTTACGGGTGCCGATCAACCATTTCGAAGGTAACTACACGTGCTCGGCTGAGACACTCGCAAGCCTTCAAGCCAACGATCAGATCGTTTTGCGCTATGTGGACAACCCCAACGGCTCGGTGGACGACATCGCCGGGATCTGTAACGAGGGTAGGAACGTTGTTGGGTTGATGCCTCACCCAGAAAGAGCCATCAGCGACCTTCTCGGTTCGGCTGATGGTGTTGTCTTGTTGCGTTCATTGCTCGCAAGCGCTTCGGTTTCGGTTTAGTTCAAGCCGCGTACACCTGCACCTGAGATGCCTTGGCGGTGACCCACACGTTGGTGTTGGGTTGAAGGTCTAGCTCTGCCAACGCCGCTGGGGTGATACCAATTCGTAGGTCAAGACCCTCTTGGGTCTGAACCTTCACCTCAACGCTTTGGCCAGCCATAGAAACCTCGCTCACTCGAGCGGACCAGCAGTTACGTGCGCTAGTTGTTGGCTGGCTCGCGTGAAGGCTCAATGCATTCGGCGAGATGGATACAAAGACCGGCCCTTCATTGGACTCAGCCGAAACAATCGTGGCCCGACCAGCGGCGACTTCGTTGCCGTTAGCGGTGCCGCCGATCAGGTTGGTACCGAACAACTCTGCCACATAGGGGGTACGGGGTTGGGCGCTCACCTGGGTCACGGTGCCGATCTGGGTTAGCCGGCCGGACTCTATGACAGCGATGTCATCGGCCAGGATCAACGCGTCTAGTGGGTCGTGGGTTACGACGACTGTTGGTTTGGAGTATTCGTTGATCCAACCTCGTAGTTCCCTGCGCATCTGGTGACGCACACTCACGTCAAGCGCGGCGAGTGGCTCATCGAGAAGCAGTAGGTCCGGGTCTGTGGCCAGTGCCCTGGCCACCGCCACGCGTTGGGCCTGGCCTCCCGAGAGTTGGCGAGGCTTGCGGTTCTCGAGGCCTTCGAGCCCAAATCGGTTAAGCCACTCGGTGCTTCGGGTAGCGGCTTGAGTCTTGGACATGCCTCGACATCTCAGCCCGAACGCCACGTTGTCCAGTGCGCTCATGTGGGAGAACAACAGCAGGTCCTGGGCCACGAACCCGATGTTTCTTTGATCGGGTGTTAGCCATGTGCCCGAGCGGGGCTCATCGAGGACTCGGCCATCAAGTTCGATACAGCCTTCGTCGATGGCCAATATCCCGGCCAAGGCGTTCAACAGGGTGGACTTGCCTGCTCCGTTGGGTCCGAGAACCGCGAGTGTTCTTGCGGGAGGCGTGCTTAGTTCTACTTCGAGACAGAAACGTTCGCTGAGCGACTTCTTGATGGAGAGGTTGAGGCTCATTGGTTGTTCCACCATCGCTCACGCTGGCTGACCAGAACAGCGAACGACACAACCAGCAACACGAGAGACAGAGCAATCGCGGCGTTGGGGTCGGATTCGAGCGCGAGATAGACCGCGAGCGGCAAGGTTCTGGTGCGCCCGGCAACGTTGCCCGCAAATGTGACGGTGGCTCCGAACTCGCCAAGCGCTCTGGCCCAAGCAAGTACTGCCCCGGCTCCGATGGCGGGAGCAACGGTTGGCAAGGTGACCCTACGCATCACCGCTGCAGGGCTAGCGCCGAGCGTGGCGGCAATCTGTTCCACCCGTGGGTCCGACTGTCTTATGGCAGCCTCGACGGTAAGGACGAAGAACGGCATCGCCACGAAGGTTTCAGCGAGTATCACTCCAGCGGGAGCGAAGGTGAGTTGTAGCCCGAACACGTCATGCAGCCATCCGCCGAGAGGACTGCGCAAACTGAATGCGCTGAGTAGAGCAACACCGCCAACTACCGGGGGTAGAACCATCGGCACGAGCACGAGTGCCCTGATGATGGAGCGGCCACGCAGTTTGGAGCGTGCCAGCACCCAAGCCAATGGAAGACCGAGAATCAGAGCGAGCGCTGTGGCGGCAAGTGATGTAAGCAGCGAGAGCTGAAGAGCATCGAGCGCCGCCTGTGAGCTGAGGTCTTCAAACAGGGAACTCCAAGCAGCTCTTTGGATGAGCCCTGCCAGCGGTAGGACGATGAGGACAACCCCTAGACCCGCGAGCACCTTGATGGGTAACGGCGCCCGCGGGTTGGGGTTAGGGCTCATGGGGCGAGAAAACCAGCGTCCTTGAGGTGCTTTTGGCCTTCTGGTCCAAGGACACGATCCACAAACAGCTGAGCGAGCTCGCTCGAGCCGGGACCATTGATACGAGCGATTGGGTAGGAGGCGATCACGTTGTTTGACTCAGGTATCTCAACACTGTCGGTGCTCTCGGCTGCGGCGAGGGCGTCTGTGACGTAGACGATACCGGCGACGGCGTCTCCTTCTGCGACAGCAGCAAGAGTGGCCTTGGCGTTCTCGCCCCGGGTCACGTTGGACTCGTTGATGCTCACGTTGGCAGATTCAAGGGCCTGTCCTGCGAAGTTGCCACAGGGCGCGTCTTCGGCGCAGAGCGCAACAATGCCGGCATCGGCTAGGTCTGCAAGGGTCTTGATGCCTTCTGGATTACCCGGCTTGGTGACGATCACCAAGTTGTTCTTCGCGAAGATCTCAGGGGTTGAGGCCTGGTCATCTTCTACCTTGTCCATGTTCTTCTCATCGGCAGACGCAAACACGTCGACGGGAGCACCCGAGAGAATCTGCTCGGAGAGCTTGCCTGACGAATCAAAGGTCAAGGTGATATCTGCCCCATCGCATTCTTCCTCGATGTCATCGGCGATGGCCGTGAATGACTCGGTGAGGGACGCAGCAGCGGAAACCGTGATGTCGCCTTCGGTGGTGCAGGTGTCGCTCGGAGTTGACGCCGCTGTGGTAGTGGAGTCGTTTGTGGCGGTGGTGGAGGAGTCGTCGCTGCAACCGGCGGCACCTAGGGCAACCACCAGCGTCAACGCGGCTAAAACTTTGCTGGATCTAGACATGGTGAGAGGATAGCTCGCATCTGCCAGGTGGCACATTTTTGCTCCTTTGCTTTGACGATGTCAGTAGACTGAGCACATGGCACAGCTCAAAATCGGTCAAGCAGCAGAGTTGCTGGGCGTGAGCGCGGACACCGTTCGTCGCCTTGTAGATACCAAAGAAGTTGCTGGTGGCAGGGGAGAAGGTGGCCAGCGGTTTGTAGATGGGGCCAGCCTCGCCCAATATCTGGTGGACAGTTCTGAACCGCCGGCGTTTGGTTCAGCGCCAACTCGCTCCGCTCGAAATCGCTTCACCGGGATCGTCACCAAGGTAGATCTAGATGGTCTGATAGCTCAGGTTGAGATCCAAGCCGGACCTCATCGTGTCGTGTCCATCCTTACCGCTGAGGCTGTTCGAGACCTCGGCCTAGAGCCAGGAGCGGTGGCTACCGCCTCGGTCAAGGCCACTTCAGTGGTGGTTGAGGTGCCTCAGGTTCCGCCATCGTAGGGATGGCCGGTAGCCTCGCTGTGTGACCGACGCCGAAGCGCCCAAGCCAGACGAGACGCCGATCCACATCGCACTCGGATTAACGGACTCAGAACTAGCCGACATTGTCGACATTCTCGGACGGGAGCCAAACCGTCTAGAGCTGTCCATGTATTCGGTCATGTGGTCCGAACATTGTTCCTACAAGTCATCTCGTATCCACCTCAAGCGACTGCCCACCGAGGGCGAAGGTGTTCTTGTTGGTCCCGGCGAGAACGCCGGCGTGATGGATGTTGGCGATGGGATTGCTGCAGCTATCCGAATCGAGAGCCACAACCATCCGAGCTACATCGAGCCCTATCAGGGCGCAGCAACCGGAGCCGGGGGAATCCTGCGGGACATCTTCACCATGGGTGCTCGCCCTATTGCACTGATGGACCCGCTTCGTTTTGGTCCACTCTCTGATGCCCGGAGCCGCTGGGTGGCGGAAGGTGTTGTGTCCGGTATCTCCGGTTATGGCAACTCGGTTGGTGTGCCCACCGTTGGTGGCGAGGTGGTC
>JAGQSI010000259.1 GCA_020439605.1 Acidimicrobiales bacterium
TGGCTCCCTCGAAGAAGAACCTCAGTGCGCCCCACTGGGCTGCTCCATGCATGAGTGGGGGAGCAGAGAGCACCACCATCGGGTTCTCGTTGGCCTTGGCCTTCTCCGCTAGTTGAAAGCCGTGCGTGACGCGTTCGTTGGTGTAGGCGTCAACCCCGCCGCCCAAGGCAAAGAACACGTCCTTGTGGCGCCAGACGACACCTTTGGGCATACCGGTAGTGCCACCGGTGTAGATCACGTAGTGGTCATCGTCGCTTCTTTGCAGAGAGGGGCGCTCGGGCGATGCTGACGCGACAGCCTCGGCCCACGGGATCGAACCTATGCGTTTGGGGTCAAGATCGGAACCGTCATCGATCATGACGAAATGACGAAGGCCAGGAACTTTTGCGGTGACCGCCTCGATATTGGCGATGTACTCACGGTCATGGATGAGTGCAACTAGGTCTGCGTTGTCGAACAGGTAGACAAGTTCATCTTCCACGTAGCGGAAGTTGATGTTGATGGGCACGGCGCGAATCTTGAAGATCGCCACCATTGCGATCATCCACTCCGCAGAGTTCTGGGCGTAGATGCCGATGTGGTCCCCATGGCCGAAGCCTTGATCACCAAGGTGGTTGGCGAGGCGGTTTGCCTCACGGTCGAACTCCGAGTAGCTGAGCCTTGTGTCGCCACACACAAGCGCCAGTCTTTGTGGAACAGCGTCTACGGCGCGTTCGAACAGGTCGGCAATGTTGAACCCCATGGGCAATGTCTACCCGCAAAATGAGAACAGGTTCTAATTATTGCCTATTTGAGGTCTGCTCGAAGCGGAGCTGGCTTTACCTTGGGCTTGGTGGCGCGTGAAGTTGCAGGCTTTGACTTTGCCTTGGTCCTGGGTGGGTCGAGAGCCTTGAGTTGAGCTTGTTCCAGCTCGGCGGCGGCTTCTTGGAGTTCTTCAAGCGCTGCCTTTACGTGGTCGGCCATGTCCCAGACATCTCTAACGAGTTCACGATCCACCATGAAGCCGAAGTCCACCGAACCGCGGTAGCTCATGACAGTGATATTGAGGCCAACCCCCTCCATCACCGGACCCATCGGGTAGGCAGCAACCATTTCGCAACCGGCGTAGTAGAGGGGGAAGTCCGGGCCGGGAACGTTGGAGATGATGGCATTGTGAATTGGAGGGTGTGAACCAGCGAGCCCCCAACTTGAATACAGGCGGAAGGCAAGGTTGAAGGTATTGGGTGCCGCGTACTCCGCCCAGTTCTGCAACATCGCTGCGCCAACAGCGTTGTGTTCTTCTTTTGCTCCGGCGGTGCATGACTGAATGGCACGGACCCGTTCGAGCGGATCCTCCAACTGGGTGTCCAAGGTGGTGAACATGGCCGAGACCTTGTTGCCGACCTCTTTGTCATCGACGACACGTACAGACACCGGGCACGTTGCGATGAGCGGTGAGTCCGGAACTTCATCGCCCCGGCCCAACATGTATTGGCGCAGCGTTCCCGCACACAGCGCCAGAACCACGTCGTTGACGGTGCAGCCGAATGCTGTCTTGAGACTCTTGATGTCTGCGAGGGGGACTCGGGCGAACCCAACGTCTCGCATCGATGACAGTGGTCCATTCCAGGACGTACGTGGTGCAGTGAGAGGCGCAGCACCCACACCCTTGTCCGGATCACGGCGACCCTGAGCAACACGATTTACTGCACCCACGGTTTCACCGAGCAGTTTGGGCAGAGCGATCATGCGACGCACTCGTGAGGCCGCAGCGTGTCCGAGCAGCTCCAGATCATTGGGTATGTGCTCCGGATCGCGACCAAGGGGAGGCGGAGGATCCACTGGCTCTGGCTGTAGATCGAAGAGGTGCACCATGAGCTCCGCACCCGACGAGCCATCAATTGCTGCATGGTGAACCTTGGTCACCACCCCGATACGACCCTGCTTGAGGCCCTCTATGACCCACAGTTCCCACAGTGGCCGTTTGCGATCAAGAGGAGTGGAGGCGATCTGGCCGGCCATCTCGCCGAGCTCTCGGCGGCCACCGGGGGCTGGACAGCCGATGCGACGAATGTGGAAGTCGATGTCGAAGTCTGGGTCCTCGACCCACACCGGATGAGCAAGATTGAGTGGCACCTCGACCAGGCGTCGAGTGAACGGAGGCACCAGATGCAGGCGGTTGGCAATGAACTGCTTGAGATTGGCGAATGTGTAGCCACCAGGAACCGTTGAAGGGTCCAGCACCATTGTCATGGCCACATGCATGTGGTTGGTGGGGTTCTCCAGATAAAGAAAGGCTGCGTCTAGCCCCGTAAGTCTTTCCACCACGTGTCTCCCTTGTTTGGTGCATTGGCATTGTTGCAGTTCAAAGCGCGAGGTGCGCTCGGCGTGGTCTCAACCCCGATCAGAATGAGAACGTGTTCTAGTCTTGCAGACGATGGATTTCGATGACACCCCCGAAGAAGCTGCCTTTAGAGCAGAGGCAAGGACATGGCTCGAGGCCCATGCCCCGAAGAAGGGGAGCCCTGAGGATTTCTCGACCGGCTATCTCGAAGCCACTATGACCCCAGAGGAGTTCTCGCGGCGGGTCAAGAACTGGTTGGCGTTGCTCGTGGACCATGGCTGGGCCGCGATCACATGGCCGAAGAAGTATGGCGGCCGTGGAGGCACCGCTATTCAGTCCACTATCTGGACCCAGGAAGCCGGCCAGTACGGCGTGACGGTAAACCCCTTCCCGGTAGGCATTGCGATGACCGGTCCCACCCTCATGCGCCATGGGACCGCAGAACAAAAGGAGCGCTACCTGCTGCCAATGCTTCGAGGTGAGGAGATCTGGTGTCAGCTCTTCAGCGAACCTGATGCAGGATCTGACCTGGCCAACATCTCTACCCGAGCAGTGCGAGATGGCGACGAGTGGGTAGTAACCGGCCAAAAGGTATGGACCTCAGGGGCACACGAAGCCGACTGGGGGATCTTGTTGGCCCGTACGGATCCCGATGTTCCCAAACATAAGGGAATCACCTACTTCCTTATCGACATGCGCTCGCCGGGGATCGATATCCGTCCTCTCAAGCAGATGACCG
>JAGQSI010000260.1 GCA_020439605.1 Acidimicrobiales bacterium
GGCTGGACCAACCCGATTACAACCTGGGCACCTGATGGCGAAGAACATCGCCGCCACCCTAGAGATGCCCTGTGACAGTCAAGACCGGCGATCATGACCACCGAGGCACCGAAGCACCGAAGCACCGAAGCCAGCTACGACAGCCCCTTGGTGAGATGAAAACCTAGAGGGCAGAGTGGCTGCAAAGGGACAGTCCTCAAATTTGGGAATGCCCGCACACCCATGGAGGTTGAATACTTTTGGTCTACCTATAGGAGTTCAACGTGCGAGTTGATGTTTGGTCTGACGTGACATGTCCATGGTGCTTCATTGGACTGGCCAACCTCGGAGAAGCGCTGCAGCGCTTCGACCATGAGGACGACGTTGATGTGGTTCTTCATTCGTTCCAACTAGATCCCGGTGCACCCAAGCGTGATGAGCAGGCCCTAGATGAGCGTTTAGCGAAGAAGTACTCAACGACCATCAGTGAGATCCGGGCTCGTCAGGCCCAGATCGTGTCTCTAGGCGCTGAACGCGGAATCGACTTTCGTTTCGACAAAGCCATCGGCGGCAACACATTCGATGCCCATCGCCTTTTGCACCTAGCGCGCTTACGGGGATGCCAAATCGAACTGAAGCATCGCCTGGGACGCGCCTATTTCACAGATGGCGATCCCATCGGCGAGCCAGAAACGTTGAGGAGAGCCGCGTTGGAGGTAGGGCTGGACCCAGATGAGGTAGAAGCGGTACTGAGCGGGGACGCCTTTGCAGAAGAGGTTCGCGCAGACCTAGATGCGGCCCGCCAGATCGGCGTGGCAGGCGTCCCGTTCTTCGTTGTAGATGGGCGTCTAGGTGTCTCTGGCGCTCAACCAGCAGAGTCTTTGCTTGAAATCTTGGACCAGGGCTGGCTCACCCGTGACCCTGTTCCAGTTACTGTCGTGGCCGAAGGCGACAACTGCGGGCCCGATGGCTGCGAGATCTAACTCGGCTCTCGGCCAGAGCGCTCACTAGTTTCTCTAGTCGTGTCCCGCATCCTCGCTGTACCTCCTTGGCCAGAGGTCAAACGCCGACTGCCGAGACTCGTTATCGGCTTGGTGCTCTGTGGAATCGCATTTGCCTCGATCGTGCAGTCCGATCTTGGACTGGACCCATGGGATGTTCTTCATCAGGGTGTGTCTGACATAACCGGAATTCCGATCGGCACGGTCAGCATCCTCGTGGGTGTGGTGGTTGTATTTGCCTGGATTCCCCTTAGGCAACGCCTTGGTTTGGGCACGATCCTCAACGCTCTCATCATCGGAGCGACCATGGATCTAACTCTGCCCCACCTGCCTGCAGCAGACGATGCACCAACTCAATGGGCCCTGCTGATCTTCGGCCTTGTCATCTCTGGTCCCGGGATCGGCATGTACATCGGCGCACGCCTCGGCCCCGGCCCTCGCGATGGGATCATGACCGGTATTGCTGAGCGCGGACCCTCTATTCGCCTCGTTCGTACCGGCATTGAACTAGTTGCCCTCGCCGTAGGCTTCGCTCTTGGCGGCACGGTCGGGATCGGTACGGTGCTGTTTGCGGTGACCGTTGGCCCCAACACACAGTTCTGGCTCGAGAGAATGGACCTTGGCCATCCACCCGGCTTTGAACCGTTGGTTGACGTTGAGGTCCAACCAGACCCAACTCTGGCCGGAAGCTGAGCCGATGCCTCGAGCTAACTCCACAGTTCGTTTCACTACTGGCTTTGCCGTGTTGGTTCTCGGAGCCACGTCGATGTTCTCGGGCGGTTGCGGGCGAGAGGCCAAGCGAACCGCACTGGCCGTCAGAGAAGCCCGAACGGATTCGGGCGCCGTGGTGGTCACGACCGAATGTGCTGATCAGATCACCTTTGAACTACACCCGGACCCGCTTGGCAGCGGGCTCACTCAGGTGTCTTTGTGGGGTTACCCCACTGTTGGAAGATGCCGACCGGAGATTCATCTCAACGGTGTCGATGCATCAACCACGAAACTGGTCGACGCCGCCACTGGACAAGTGGTCAGCGTCGACCAGCCGTAGTAGTACTCACTAGTAGCGGTAGTGCTCGGGCTTGTAGGGACCTTCAACGGCCACACCGATGTAGTCGGCCTGTTCCTTGCTCAACTCGGTCAGGCGCACGCCCAACGAGTCAAGATGCAAGCGTGCGACCTTCTCGTCGAGCACCTTTGGCAGGGTGTACACACCGATCGGGTAACTGTCGGTCTTGGTGAACAACTCGATCTGGGCAATGGCTTGGTTGGTGAACGAGTTGCTCATCACAAAGCTTGGGTGCCCTGTTGCACAACCAAGGTTCATGAGGCGACCTTCGGCCAGCACGATCACCGAGTGTCCATCGGGGAACTGGAACTCGTGGACCTGTGGCTTCACCTCGATCTTGCGAACATCGCTCATCTTGGCCAGACCAGCCATGTCGATCTCGTTGTCGAAGTGGCCAATGTTGGCAACGATGGCCTGATGCTTCATCTTGGCCATGTGCTCGGCGAGAATGATGCCCTTGTTACCGGTAGTGGTGATGAAGATGTCTGCGGTGTCGAGGACATCTTCGAGGCGAGCAACCTGGAAGCCCTCCATTGCAGCCTGAAGCGCACAGATCGGATCGATCTCGGCCACGATCACACGTGCACCTTGACCGCGAAGGCTCTCCGCACAACCCTTGCCAACGTCTCCGTAACCTGCGACAAAAGCAACCTTGCCACCGATCATCACGTCGGTAGCCCTATTGAGGCCGTCGATGAGGCTGTGACGGCATCCATACAGGTTGTCGAACTTTGACTTGGTGACCGAGTCATTCACGTTGATTGCTGGGAACAGGAGCTCACCAGCCTCAAACATTTGGTATAGACGGTGGACGCCAGTGGTGGTCTCCTCGGTCACACCCAAGATCCCAGCAGCAACATCGGTCCAACGTGACGGCTCGCTCGCGACGCTCTTGGTGAGCAGCTCAAGCACCACTGCCCATTCCTCGGAATCGTCCTCGGTGGCAGCAGGCACGACGCCCGCGGCCTCGTACTCCTTGCCCTTGTGAACGAGCATGGTGGCGT
>JAGQSI010000261.1 GCA_020439605.1 Acidimicrobiales bacterium
CTGCAGGGATTCTCGCCAGTGTGGATGCCAAGGTTGACCGTGCCATAGACCCGAATGCCCCACTGGTCATGGTTGTAGGTGACTCCGTACCTCTGCTTCTCGGCGCTGAGATGTCTCAACAGACCAACGAACTCGGGGTGTCTGTTATCAACCGTTCGGTTCCTGGCTGCCACCTGCTTTCCTCGATAGGTCCGGTTCGACGCACTGAGGGGAACGTGCGAACCGATGTCGCTGATTGCACAGCTGGGGGCCAGTACCGCAAGGACGCCAAGCGTTATCGCCCTGACGTGTCGGTTGTCCTGTTCGGCGAGTTCCCGAATCAGGCGGTCCAGATAGATGGGCGCTGGTCCATGCCGTGCGAGTCAACCTATCTGGATGCCACCAAGGACAAACTCACCACCCTTGCAACGGATCTAACCAGCGCTGGTGGAAAGGTTGTTCTAGTGACTGCCCCGGGATCATCTCTGAGCTGGCTGGTCGAACGAGTCGAGCCTGGCATGGAGGAACGTGTTGCTTGCACCAACGCGTTGTTGAGTGATGTGGCCCAGGCTGTCTCGGGAACAACAGTTGTCGATTTCGCCTCGTTCATCTGCCCGCCGGGACAGAAGTGCAAGGAGAGCGTAGAAGGCGTGAACCTTCGGGTGGATGGACTCCACTTCGAAGGCGAGGGCGCCGCCTATGCAAACAGGTGGCTGATACCTAGGGTGCTTGAGTCCGCGGGGCTCAACTGACCACATCAAAGGCGCGACGCAATGCTGCCAACTGCTGGTTGCGTTCGAACTTGTCGAACACCACCTGACGTATCTCGGGGGCCAGTCGACGGCGCAGGCCGGGATCGCCAAGGAATTCAACTACAGCATCCGCGATCTCGTTCACGTCGTCTTGGACCCGAACGCTGGGCGCTAGAACCGCCTCATGGTTGGTGCCGCAGACGGTTGTTACCACAGGTATCCCGCTGGCCATGGCCTCCACATAGGCGAGACCGAACTGTTCGTTCCATACCTTCGTAGGTCGCGGGGCTGTAACAAATAGCGAGACGCTTCGCAGTAGCTCTGCTACTCCATCGCCTGACAATGAGCCAAGGAACTCGATCGAGTCATCGTTGTTGGCCCGTTCCTGGACTAGAGCCTCGAGCGGTCCTCGTCCGGCGATCACAAGACGAGCGTCTGGCACCTTGGACTTCACGATCGGCCACGCGTCTAGTACACGGTCTATTCCCTTGTTGGGCGCCAGCGGGGAGATGAACGCAGCGATGGGTTCTTCCACCGGGTCCGCTGGGGGATGGAAGCGTTCCATGTCGACTGGCGGTAACACCACCGCCAACTGTTCCTCACGAAACCCCATCTCCAGGCAATGTTCGCGTGTTGCTTCAATCAGGCACACGATCAGATCTGCGCTCAGCGATCGGCGATACGCCTGTCGGTAGGGCGGCAACTTGTAAAGGATGTTCTCGGAATCGTTGGCCCATGTGAGAACAGCCTGCCGTGCTTTGAGATGGCGACTCAGAGATGTTCCTTGGCCTGTTACCAGCGCGCAAAGTTCCAATGAGGCGACCCAATCAACCTCGCCTGGTTCCGCAACGTTTTTGAGATCTTCGAACCAGGCCAGGGCACCGGCTTCTATGAACCGATGGGTGAGATGTTTGTACGGCCGGCGAATGAACCCAACTGGATCGCCGGTCGGGTCTTGTCCAACTGCACGCACGTTTGCATCTGGCATGGACCCCAACCAGTTGAGTTCTCGTCCCGGTCGAGATCCGGGCAGACAAAGCCACAGGAGGTCAATTGGGTCTGTCGGTTGGGCAGGCACGGTTTGTTCGTAGCACGCTTCTGGGTGTGACACGAAGGTCTGGCCAACAAAACCTGCCTGTTGAGGTGACTGTCACAACCTGCAACGCCCGATGGGGTCACGATATCGATGACAACCCTTTCGATCTAGATCGAGTCATAGAACGCTTCGACAGCGACATCATCTGCCTTCAGGAGCTGTGGGAGCCCGAGTCCCTCAAAGGTGCGAGGCAGGCCTACGCCGAGGCTCTCGGCTACCACGTGGTGGAGTTGGCCCAAGCTCCTTCCTATGTGGACCCGTCACCCGAGATAACAGCAGATCCGCTTGAAGCCGACGGAACCTGGGGCATTGCACTACTTACTCGTTTACCGATCAAACAGGTTCGGATTGTGGATCTCGGCCGACTTTTCGAACGCTGGGACGTGGCGCACCGTCGTGCGATAGTTGCCGATGTCGAGATCGCTGAGACCACGATCAGCGTGGCTGTGGTGCATTGCTCATTCGTGCTGCCCAACGCAGTCGCCCAACTTCGAAGGCTGAGCGGTGCGCTACCTCGCGACCGTGCCAGCATCGTTGCTGGAGACTGCAATCTCTGGGGGCCTGCGGCATCAGTTGCCCTCAGCCGCCATCGACGAAGTGTTACTGGGAGAACTTGGCCGACCCATCGTCCCCACAGCCAACTAGATCACATTTTCATCTCCCCGGAGATAGACCTCGTGGAAGGTCGCATCGGCGATCCAACCGGCTCTGATCACCTACCGGTCCACGCCACCCTGCGGATCAACCAATAGAGCTAGATCTGCGCCTGCCGAGTTGCCCGACGATGAGTGGCAATGGCTACAACCGCGGCAGCAATGTTTCCGCCTACGAAAGCGCGAACTGCAGCGTCGGTGCCACCTGAACCAATGGTGAGTACCGCAGGCACAACTATCCCAATGCCGAGGGTGGCGGTCATGGCCATTGTGGCGAAGCTGTCCCGGCGGATACGTGCCTCTGAGAGTCTCACGGACGTTATTGCCCACGGAATCCCTGCAAACATCAAAGCTGGCAACAAGGTCCCGATGCGTTTGTAGTCACTGCCGAAAACCGCTGCGGCAACTGGCCCAGCCACAAGAGATCCAAGCCAGGCCAGAACTGCAAGAGACAACGAGAACTTGAAGGCCTCACGAGCACGGTTGTCAGCCTCGGACAGGTCTTTGGAGCCCTCGACCAGCAGTACTTGAGAAATGGCACCGGGCAACAGCAGAACCATTCCGGT
>JAGQSI010000262.1 GCA_020439605.1 Acidimicrobiales bacterium
GTTGGAAAGTCCCGTGTAGCCGAACTGCAGGTTGAGCCCCGTTGCGGCCAGGGCGTAGGAGGCGCCCTGGAAGCCGACTGCGGTTTGTAAGGCGAGCGCGAGTATTGAGATCCAGCTCATCCGAATCTCTCCTCTGAGCCGAGGATGCCTTGAGGTCTGATCAACAACACGAGAATCAGAACAGCTAGAGCCACCACGAACTTGAACGCGGTGTCTATGAACATCCCGGACATCTCTTGGACCACACCGATCACAATGGCCCCGAGTACTGCTCCGTAAGCGTTGCCAAGGCCACCGAGAACAACCGCAGCAAACAGTGACAGCAACAATACGAATCCGATGTCGTATTTCACGTTGAGGGTCAATCCATAGAGAATTCCGCCTAGGGCTGCGAGCCCGCCACAGATCGCCCAGACGATTCCGACGATTCGATCCACTGCAATCCCAGACGAGGCAGCCAAGTCAGCATTGTCTGCGGTGGCTCTAATGGCGGTACCAAGTCGAGTCTTGCGAAGTAGCAAGGTCATGCCAGCCAGAACCGCGATGCAGATCACGATCACCAACAGATCGTTGGAAGTCAATCGGAATGGACCGTAGGCGCTGGCCTTTTGTCCACTCGCCGCCGCGTAACGCTTGCTGTTCGGGCCGAAGAGAATTTGGAACAGGTTGCGAGCAGCAATGGACAAGCCGATGGAAACAACCATCTGGGAGATCATCGCCATTCGTCGGGCCCGCAATGGCTTCCAGAGAAGTTTGTCGTTGGCAAAGCCTGTGCCTGCTCCAATCGCTACTGCCAACGGCACAGCTACCCAGAATGGAATTCCGGCACTAGAGAGCCAATAGGCAACGATTGCCCCGAAGGTCACGAGCTCCGCGTGGGCGAAGTTGATGAGCCCCGTTACGCCGTAGACGAGCGAGAGCCCAACAGCCGCAACCGCGATGACTAGACCTAAACGCAGCCCTTTTGCGAATGTGGTTGCGTAATCTGAAAAGTCTCTTGACCCGCGGGAGTCGGCACCTAGGCGAAAGGCCGCCTGCTGGTCTCCGAGGCTGACTCTTACTCCACGCAGCTCGGATCGGTTCTTGTCCGTTAGTTCAAATCCCTTGGGCAGGGTGGACACGTCAAGTGCTACCTCAAAGGTCCCATTACCTGGAATCTCGATGATGTAGATGCCGTCAGGTCCAGTGATGGCACTGCCGACCTCTTGGCCGTTCTCGCTAACCGTGACCTTTGCACCCTCAGCGAAGGTGGGTTTGCCGTCAACCATTTGGCATAGGCGTCCCCAGATGGCCTTTCCCAGCGGCCCGCCGTTGGCTTCAATGGCGTCACGTTTCGAGAAACCACAACTCGCGGTGGCTGCTTTGGCATCTTTGCTCTGTGAGTCGCTGGTTTGACCAACAGCAAGCGATGGTGTGAACAGAACCGCCAGGATCAGGCCGAGTCCAAGAAGTGCGCGGGTGGCTGCACGTTTGCGTTCAGGGGACATGGTGGGCGAGACACTACCCAAGGATCGGGCCGTTGTCGTGTGTCTTGGCCCATGTCACGTCATAGAGTCCAAGTCGTGGCCAATACCCGAGCGAACATTTTGGTGGTCCTATCTGATCAGCAGAGACCAGATTCGTGTGGAGTGTTTGGTCAACGACTTGATGTGACTCCAAACCTCGACGCGTTGGCGGCTGGGGGAGTTGCCTTTGATAGCGCGTTTACTGTTCAGCCGGTGTGTGGGCCGGCGCGAGCCGCCATGCAGACCGGCAGGTATCCAACCGAGGTGGGTTGTTGGAGAAACGGGTTGGCGCTACCTCCGGGCGAGATGACGCTGGCTTCAGAGATCGGCGCGCTGGGCTATCAGACCGGTTACGTAGGCAAGTGGCATCTGGCTTCGGATCGGGGGCCTCGTTTGCCCCATGAGCGCTCCAAACAACGTTGGGAACGGGCACCGGTTCCACCATCTCGGCGGGGCGGATACAGCGACGTATGGGTGGGCGCGGACGCGCTGGAGATGACTTCAGGAGCGTATGGAGGTCATCTGTTCGATGAGCAGGGGGAACGCGTCGAGCTCGAGGGGTACCGCGTGGATGGCTTGACAGATGTGGCCATCGAGAGGCTGGGATCATTCGAGCGTGACCGCCCGTTCATGATGTGGGTCTCCTATCTGGAACCGCACCATCAAAACGATCGTTTCCGAATCATTGGACCCACCGGCTGGGCCAAGCGCTTCAAGGACTTCGAAGTGCCCAAGGACCTGTCTCGGTGGCGTGGCGATTGGCGATGGAACTACGCCGAATACCTAGCGGCGTGTGCGAGCGTGGACCAGAACCTGGGTCGACTAGTCGATGAGCTTCGCCGCCTCGGAACTCTCGACGACACAATCATCGTGTTCACCAGCGATCACGGCACCCATTTCCGTACCCGCAACCTGGAATACAAGCGCAGCCCGCACGACGCCTCCATCAGGGTTCCGATGGTTGTGTCAGGTCCGGGTTTCGAGCCGGGCCGCCGCAGCAGTGATCTAGTGACCCATCTGGATCTGATGCCTACCTTCTTGCATGCGGCGGGTGCAGGCAAGGAAGTAGTGGACTCCATGCGTGGCAGCTCGTTGATGAGTCGAATCGACCGCGACGAGTTCTTGATCCAGATCAGCGAATCTCAGATTGGACGCACCTTGCGTACTCGTCGCTACACCCTCGGAGCCATGAGCTCGTCGAAGGTGCCGCTAGCGGGTCACCTGCAGCCTTCGGCCAGCAGCTATCGGGTCACCCATCTCTATGACAACGAGGCAGACCCTCACCAGTTGACCAATCTGGCCCGACAAGGTAGCTCTAGTGCTATTCGTCGTGAGCTTTCCGAGCGTCTGGTTGATCAGATCAGGACCATCGAAGGTGAATCGCCCGCAATCGAATAGCCGGTCCCTCGTTGTGCGAGCCCTTCTCTGGAAGAAATCCATGCGAAAGAGGGGTACGGTTGGTCATGCCTTCCGAAGTGATGAAAGTTGCCTCCATCCCTGCCA
>JAGQSI010000263.1 GCA_020439605.1 Acidimicrobiales bacterium
AGTGCTGCACAGTTGATTCAACAGCAGTACCGAGACGTCCTACAGCGCGAGCCTTCATCTGCTGACCAGGAGTTCTGGAGTTCTCGTGTCGCTGCGTCTTGGACCCCAGGTCAGTTCATTGCTCATCTAGCTTTGAGCTCTGAAGCAGACACGAAGGTCCACTCGCTCACCCGCTTGTATCTGGCGTATTTCCTTCGTAATCCAGACCACGGCGGCCACAGCTACTGGTTGGCACAGAGGAACAACGGAGCAACCCTCGTCTCCATATCAACCTCCTTCGCCAATTCCTCTGAGTTCAAGAATCGCTATGGATCTCTGAGCAACAGCGCATTTGTTGATCGGGTGTATCGCAATGTGATGGGTCGTAGTGCAGACACTGCTGGGTTGAACTACTGGACAGGCCGCCTCAACTCGGGTACGAGCCGAGGCCAGGTCATGGCCAACTTCTCACAGTCGAGCGAGTACATCTCCAAGACCAACGACAAGGTACGGGTGATCGGTACCTACGAAACCATGCTGAAACGAGCAGTGGATCAGAACGCGTTCACGGTGTTGGTCAACGCCCTCGAAGACCAAACCCAGAACCTAAGCGCAATCACTTCTTCTGTATTTGCGAGCAACGAATACAGAAACCGGTTCTCCTAGGAGCCGTTCTGTGAGCGGCTAGCTGCTAGTTCCTCGCTCAGAGCAGCGATAGCGGCCGAGTGCTCCGCTCGTTGACGATCCAACTCGTCTCGCAACTGTGCAATCTCGGTTCGCAGGGCTTCTATCTCGGTGCCCGCAACCCGCATCATCTCGTGGCGGGCTCTATCGACAACGGGAGCAGCGAGCTTCTTGGCCTTGGCTTTCCAGGTTGACGGGTTGGGAACGTCTTCGCTCACCTAGCGATCCTTACCGATCCGTGCGAAGAGCCGCCAACCCGTCATCGATTCGACGACGAATCACGGCATTTGGGGACGTGCGCAGCTCGTCTAGCCGCTCGGCGATATCAGAGGGTTCAACGTCTGCGGGGCTCAGAGCGAGGCGTTGCGCAATCACGCGTGCAGGGCGGCCGAGATCCATGTGATGCTCCGCACATCGCCTCCCCCTTCTGGAGAGGCCTGCTGCGCGTTGGTCATCCAATGCGATCTCTGCCGCAAGCGCTGCTGCCTCAACAGGGCTGGGAGCAACCTCCACATCTCGACCCGGCCTGGCGCGTAGGCGCCTAGCGGTTTGCTCACTGGTGACTGTGGGTGCCCCGAGCGCCAATGCGATTCTGGTCATCGGTCCGCTGACCACCACGACAGAGGCCATTGCCATGGCTGTTTCATCGCCACCGTCATGATCGTCTGCCTCATAGATATAGGCACCGTCGATACCACGTGCCTCGCGTCTACGCGAACGAACTAGCGGAGACGCAGGCAACCACCTATCGACCTCGATTCCCGCTCCCGGCACCAACACCGCACCACGGGCCACCAACTCGGAGCGTGAGGTCAAGATGACGTCCACCTTCCCGGCGAGGGCGTGATCTAGTTCCTCGTGATGTTGCACCCACACCCCTAGAGGCACATCGACCTCTCGCACTTCGCCAAGTGCCTCCACCGAGGTGGCAATGATTGCATCGGGTTTGACCTGTCCTCTTCTACGCCACGACACCACGTCCACGTCTCGCCCCAGGACACTCAGCAATGCCACCGAGCGAGCGGACTGACCAGCCATGGACACAAGCGCCAAGGTTGGGCGGGCACTCATCTGAGCGTCCCTCCAAGAAGTGTCTTGACCACGTTTTGCCAGTCAAGATCCTTGACCCGCTCTCTGCCGGCCTCGCCAAGGCGACGTGCCAACTGTGGATCTCGCACTAGACGGTCCATTGCCCGACCGAGTTCTGCGGGGCTGCCATCTGTAACCAAGCCGGTCACCTCATCTTGCACCCACTCCAGCACTCCCCCGCTGTCATCTGTGGTGATGACAGGCACGCCAGCAAGAAATGCTTGAAGGGTGACGAAGCCATAGTCCTCGTCATATGGGGCGTACATGACTGCTATCGCATCTCGGAACAGTTCCACCAACGCATCGTCGGACACAAAACCCGCCATCTCAAGGCGCCCCTCGAGGCCAAGCCTCTCAGAGCTTTTCTCCAGTTCCGAGCGCAAGGAACCGGTGCCGGTAAGAACCCCATCAACCTTTTCATCCATGGACGCCAAACCATCGAGGAACAAGCCCGGGCGCTTGTTCGATTCGAGTCGGGTTGGACACAAGATGTGGCCACCCTTGCGGTTGGAGTCTCTTGGACGTAGACGCTGCGCAAGAGGCGGCGGTTGGTACAGCGCCGTGGCGCTCAAGCCGTTGTAGCGGGCCAGGCGCTCGGCCACGACTCCCGAAATTGTGTAGCGAGCCAAGCATTCCTCAAGCACCCGAGAGTCCCAGTCCACGAGTTGTCGGTGTGCTTCGAGGCTCGCATCGTCCAGGCCGAAATCGCTCCAGGGCTGCCCCAGCGCGTCGTAGGCGGCTCTGTGCTGATGCGCCAGCCACAGGATTTTTCTTGGGTGTCGGGCGTAGTAGGCCGGGAAGTTGACCGGTATCACCACATCAGCGTCAAGGGGCAGCATTCGCCACGCTGTTGGCGCGTCAAAGATGCGCTCTCGCTCCCAGGCTGCAGGAACAGCTACTGCTTCGGCGCGGTGGCCGCTAGCTACCAGAGCATCAACAAGGTTCTCCACCATCATCTCTAGGCCACCACGCATGAATGGGACCTGAGTGGTGCATACGAGCACGTCCATCAGATGCAGTCTCGCAGCCAGCGAGCACCGACTGGTGCACGTGTGAGATTTAGATGCTCGCTGAGCAGTTGACTAGCCATCCCGACACAGTGGCCAGGCACTGGGCCAGGTATTCGGCCAGACACTCAGCCGGGGGGCGCCACAAGTGGCTCTGGAGCGCACAACCCATCAAGCTCCACTACCACGATGCGGTCGCGGTTCTCGTAGGTGATCTCGTTGGTGGGGTCGACCTGCACCTTGAACTCG
>JAGQSI010000264.1 GCA_020439605.1 Acidimicrobiales bacterium
CTGGTCAACGTCTTGTGTCTCGGAGTGCTGCCCGTGGACCGTCTGGTGTTGGCCAAGGCCACCGGTGCAGGCAACCTCGCAGTACTGCTCGGCTCGGCTACTGGCCGAGACGGCATCGGCGGTGTGTCCGTGCTGGCTTCGGCCGGCTTCGACGAAGGTAGCGAAGATCTGCGCCCTGCGGTGCAGGTGGGAGAGCCGTTCGAGGAGAAGCGTCTTATCGAGGCGTGTCTAGCGTTGTTGGACGCTGGCTTGGTCGTTGGTATCCAAGATCTCGGCGGCGCCGGTCTCACCTGTGCTGCTAGCGAAACCGCAGCCAACGGCAAGATGGGCATGGACTTCGATGTGTCCGCAGTGCCGAGGCGTGAACCGGGCATGGAGCCATTCGAGGTCATGACCTCCGAGAGCCAAGAACGCATGTTGGCCATCGTCACCCCGGAGGGTCTCCCAGAGGTCATGCGTCTGTGTGAACGCTGGGAAGTTGCTGCCACCGTGGTGGGCAAGGTCACCGAACCCGTTGATGGGGTTGGCTGGCTACGCATCGTGGATGGCTTCGACGGTGAAGAACTCGCCAAGGTCCCGGCATCGTCGTTGCACGATGCAGCGCCTCTCTATAACCGTCCAATGGCAGAGCCAGCCGACCGCGCTCAGCGTGCTTCTGCTGACCCACAAGCACCAGCCGATGTGGCCGCAACTCTTCTTGGCTTGCTCTACGACACCTCCTGGGTTTCGTCGCAGTATGACCATCAACTGTTCCTCAACACGGTTGAAGGCCCGGGTGGAGACGCCGTAGTTCTGCGTCTCAAGCATCCCACCACCGGTGAGGACACCGGCCGGGGCCTGGCGTTGACCACAGATGGAAATCATCGTTGGTGTGCTGTAGATCCCCGGGTTGGAACTGCGCTCACCGTTGCGGAATCAGTCATCAACCTTGCATGCGTCGGTGCACGCCCAATCGCGGTTGTGAACTGTCTCAACTTCGGAAACCCTGAGCATCCTGAGGTCATGTGGCAGCTCTCCGAGGCCATAGACGGCATGAGCGAAGCCTGCTTGGCCTTTGGACTTCCGGTAGTGGGTGGCAACGTCAGTCTCTACAACGAAACCGCAGGCGTCGATATCGACCCAACACCAGTGGTTGGCTTGCTCGGCGTGGTGGATCAACTTGAGCGTCGCCCACCCGGGGTCACCATGGGTGTCGGCGATGTACTTGTTCTGTTGGGCGATGATCTGTCTAGCCCTGCGCCTTCACTGGCTGGTTCAGCCGCCGCGTGGCTTGGTGGACAAAAGGGTGGAAAGCTCGCTCCCTTCGATGGCGCTGCTCTAACGAGAGTTGCAGATCTAGTTCGTTCCGTTGTGCGCACCGGACTGGTTAGCGGAGTTCACGATGCCTCTTCGGGCGGCATCGGTGTTGCGCTGGCGGAACTGGTTGCCAAGACAGGCCTCGGTGTTGAGGTGACTGGCGTGCCTTCCACGAATCACCTATTTGCAGAGGCTCCAGGTCGGGTAATCGTCGCGGTGGATCCGGCCCGCCAGAGCGAGTTGTTGGATCTGGCCGCTGGCGCCGGCGTGGATTGTGTGGTCCTCGGTTCCGCTGGTGGAACTCGATTCGTGGTGGATGGACTGCTCGAGTTGAGTGTGGACGAGGTGACCAGTACCTATCGTGACCGACTTCCTCAGGCACTCGGCGAGGGCAACGTCCAGGGATAACCAGCTAGCAGGGTCTTTTCCCTGAAAGTGTCATAGGGGTGTGGCAGGCTTGGCTCATGTCCAAACGTCAGCTCTTCTCAGTCTTCGCATCGATAGCAGCACTTGGGGTGTCTCTGGTTGTTGCTAGTCCGGCTGCATATGCGGCTGGGAGCATCACGCCATGGCAGAACTCGGTGGCTGTTGGCGGCTCATTTTCGGCTAGTTCCAACGGCTGCCCCAGAACAGAAACCGATGGCAACGAGGGCTATGTCTTCCAACAAGGAGAAATCCGGCTTCTGGTAGGTGCAGGCGCCAGCCAACGAATCGCCGCTTTTGGCACTTCCGCCGGCGGGGTGCGTCACAACTTCGTGGTTCCGGGATGGGTGGACCCCAACGAGCCGGCCCAACTTGTGGGTGCCTGTATTCGTACCTCGTACTCCTATGAGGACGATCAGCCGTTGCGAGAGGTGCTGTTCACGCTTCCAGCGGTTTCCATTGACATCACACCCGGTTCGCCAACCATGACCGGTCCGGTAATCTCGCTTTCGCGGCCTTCGGCAGCAACCGGCCAATCGCTTGAGGTAACGGTTTCGGGCTGTCAAGGGGCGCAATACGCATCGGTGGTGCTCTTGTCGGGGTCCGACATGACCCTGGCGGAACCGATCTACCTCGCAGGTAATGGGGGCTCGGTAACCGGTGGGTCATCGGTTGTCACGCTCAGCCTCGCACGGCCAGTATTCGAAGGGTCGGACCAGCTGCCAGAAATCACCCAAGGGGACCATCTTGTCATTGGATCTTGTTATCAAGACGACGACGAAGATTCATTTCAGATCATCTCTGCACCGGTGGCCTTTGAGGTCAGCGGAACCACCCCATGGGACTCAATAACCTACGAACAACATGAGGACCACATCGCAGTTTCAGGAGCGGGGTGCGATGGCGGCCGCAATGTAACTGTGGAATATCGCGAGGACTTCTATGCCGAAGAGACACTGAGCCAGAAATCACTTGCCATTGCCGCTGGTTCAAGGGACCTCGCCAGGGCTGCTCGGGCATCAGCCAGAGATCTCGGTGAAGGATCCATCACCTTCGAGGTGACCCCTGAACCAGATGGAACCTGGAGTGCAGAGGTACCCATCGGAGAGGACGTGGGCGGACTATCCATTGCGCCATCTTGTGGAGACCCTCTAGCCGATGGATTCGCATACGGCCCTCGCAGCTTCTATCTGGGTTCTGGTTACGCGGACGTATACATGGAGAGGATCAGCCCAACGAGTTCTCCAGTAGGTGGGCCGATATCTGTTCACCTACA
>JAGQSI010000265.1 GCA_020439605.1 Acidimicrobiales bacterium
AGGGGCATCTGGGCGAATCACGTTGTCGCCAGTGAGAAGCCCAACCTGCTCCTCTCCGAGCCGCTTCACAAGGTCATTGAACTTCTGGTTGGACAAGGCCTTGATCGGCGTGGTGTAGAACGCTCTTGCCCCGCACGCCAATGCCCGGTCTACGCAGTGATCTCCAACAACTGTCTTACCCGAACCTGTGGGAGCGGCCACCAACACATTCAGGTCTCGATCGATCGCGCCGAGCGCCTCTCGCTGGAAGCGATCCAGGGTGAAGGCGTGATCACTCACTCCTCGGCGAGTGCTCTGCGCCCGACGACGATTTGCCCGATGATGATCGATATCTCATAGAAGAGCACCATCGGCAACGCGAGAGCCATGAGACTGAACGGATCCGCGCTCGGTGTAATCACCGCGGCAACCAAGAAGATGATCACGATCCCGAAACGCCTGAATGAGCGCAACTGTTTGGGCTTGATGACACCAACTAGTTGAAGCATTACCAACAGGATCGGGAACTGGAATCCGGCTCCGAAAGCCAACATCATGTAGACGATGAGCTTCAGGTACTCCTCCGGGGAGTACTTGATGTCCACCATGTCTCCACCCATGCTCTGAAGAAATCCGAGCGCTGCCGGCAAGGTGTAATAGGCAATGGCGGCGCCCAGCATGAACAACAAGGTGGCCGAGAAGATGAAGGCCCCCGCGTACTTCCTCTCGTTGCGATAGAGCCCGGGCGACACAAAGGCCCACACCTGCCACAACAGGAATGGCATGGCTAGAGCGATACCCAGATAGGTAGAGATCTGGATGCGCAACATGAACAGTTCAAGCGGTTTGGTCGACAGAAAATTCTCATCGACGTTGGGGTTCTTTGACAGATCCACCAATGGTTGACGAAGGATTTCGAACAGCGGGAAGTAGAGCATCCAACCAATGGCCGCACCTATCGCTACAGCTATTGCCATTTTGATGAGGCGCGATCGCAGCTCAACTAGATGCTCCATGAGCGACATGCGACCGTCGGATTCTGGTGCAGCCTTCTCTGCCACGGCGCTGTCAGTCACGCCGTTCAGCCCGCAGCGCGTTCAGCTGAGTTGGGATCCGACGATTCTGAGGGTGAACTTGGCTGATCCGCATTGTCATTTCTGGCAACGATCTCATTCATTGATGAGTCAGGTTGTGAAGATGATGTTGAGTCTGCAGAACTTGTGGCTGCTTTTGCATCTGACCCAGTTGTGTCCACAGCATCCATGGCACTTCGCATTTCTGCCTGGAAACTCGACGACACCTTTCGCACCTCGGCCATCACATTGCCGAACGTGCGCATGGCCTTGGGCAACTGCTGAGGCCCAAGCACGATCAGAGCGACTAAGAAGATGACCAGGATTTCCGGGCCGCCCACATTGAACATGGGAACGAGCCTACCGTGACTCGAAGCGATCCACCGAGCCGCGCACGCGACGAGTTTCCACCCGAAGTGGAATCAGGCCATCTTCAAGCTTGCGAAAACGCCGACGAGCAGCATCTGCGTCGTTCAACGCAGAGGTGATGGCGCGACCGATCAAGGCCGCGGCGAAGGCGCCAATGACCAAAACAGTTGGGGGAACGAGCCACGCACTATTCACAGAACTCACGATACCGCACTTTTGGGCAATGTGGTCCGGGCTTGCACTTGGTCAGCCCGCATCCAAGCTTCCGAGAGTGTCGATCCAGTCGTCACCCTTCAAGATCTCGTTGAACGCCAACAGATCCTCGTAGGCGATCGGCTCACCCGAATGAGATTCGTGAAGTTCTTCGGGAAGATGCCAGGTAACCAGACGCACCCCGGAGGTCACCAACAATTCCACAACTCTTGGGTCTGCAGTCCTGGTCTCGATCTGATCGCAACGCGGACATGTGAAGTGGTAGCTGCCGTTGTAGTCCGCAGAACAAACCCTGACCGTGATGTCGCGACTCGTCAAGGTGACGTCACCGCAGTTACTACAGCTTGCCTTGATGGTGGCCACGACGCCCCTCCTGACTCCAAGCAGGTCATCGGCATGAATCGCCGATTCCTTTAGCAACTTCGCTCGAGAGCGGTTCTTGGACAATTGGGGCTGGAATTCTGGCCCGAGATACACCACCATGGAGTTCTGTGACTGCGCTAACGCCTTCTCGACTCAACCCGCCGATTGCTTTCGCCCACCGTGGAGCAAGAGCTCACGCGCCAGAAAACACTCTCGAGGCGTTCAAACTTGCACTGAAGCTCGGCGCAACGGGTCTGGAGAGCGATGTGTGGCTGAGCGCTGATGGGATACCGGTCCTTGATCACGACGGCGTTGTGGGACCCAGATTTCGACGTAAACCCATCGCCCAGATTCAGCGAGCAGATCTACCCGCCCACATCCCGACACTGTCAGAGGTTTTCGTAGCTCTGGGTACTGATTATGAACTCTCGCTCGACGTGAAGGATCCGAACGCTGGACCAGCGAGCGTGGAGGCCGCTCTTGCTGCAGATCCGACGATGGTGTCACGACTATGGATGTGTGATCAGGACCACGACCGTCTTGTAGCCCTAAAAGCGGTCTCACCCCATGTGAGGCTCGTCGACTCAACACGTCTCAGCCGCCTCAAGGGCGGGCCCGAGCGACGTATGGCTCGTCTGCAGGAGCTGGGGATAGATGCCTTGAACATGCATCACTCCGATTGGTCAGGAGGACTGACCACCCTGGCGCATCGCTTCGGTCTCTTGGCGTTTGGTTGGGACGCTCAGTTCGATCGAAACCTTGATTCGCTGATGCGCATGGGCATAGATGGCGTCTACAGCGACCATGTCGATCGGATGATGGACTCCCTACAGCGCCATCAAACCCGCCAACTCGAGGTCAACGGGCCTGATGCGCAGTAGTTCTCCTGTCGAGTAGCGCCCCTAGACGTCCCAGGTTGGTCGGCTTCTCAGCAGGGCAGCAAGGTCTCCCTCACCGGTCTTTGCCGTGGCAGCCTCGAGTTGACGGTT
>JAGQSI010000266.1 GCA_020439605.1 Acidimicrobiales bacterium
ATGGTTGGACATCCCCAAAACTATCTTGCGGTCATCAAGGTCGTCGGAGTCGGAGGCGGTGGCGTAAACGCCGTCAACCGCATGATCGACGCCGGGCTCAAAGGTGTCGAGTTCATAGCTGTCAACACAGATGCTCAGGCACTGTTGATGTCAGACGCCGACATCAAGCTCGATATCGGACGTGAGCTCACCCGTGGCCTTGGAGCAGGTAGCGACCCAGAGGTTGGTCGTCTCGCGGCCGAAGAACACCGCCAGGAGATAGAAGAGGTTCTCCAGGGCGCAGACATGGTGTTCATCACTGCCGGCAAAGGAGGCGGAACCGGAACCGGAGCAGCGCCTGTCATTGCTGAGATCGCCAAAGGTATTGGTGCACTGACCATTGGTGTGGTCACCCGGCCATTTGCTTTCGAGGGTCGACGTCGCTCCGTTCAGGCCGAGGCCGGCATCCAGAAACTGAAGGAGAAGGTGGACACGCAGATCGTCATTCCCAATGACCGTTTGCTAACCGTCTCCAACGAGAAGACCTCAATGATCAACGCGTTCAAGATGGCAGACGAGGTTCTGCTGCAGGGCGTACAGGGCATCACAGATCTCATCACCACCCCTGGCGTGATCAATACGGACTTTGCAGACGTCAAGATGATCATGAGCAATGCCGGCTCTGCTCTCATGGGAATCGGTAACGCCACTGGTGAGGGCCGGGCGCTGAATGCGGCCCGGGGTGCTATTTCGAGCCCATTGCTCGAGGCCTCCATCGAAGGCGCTCGGGGCATCTTGTTGTCCATCGCTGGTGGGTCGGACCTCGGTCTCTTCGAGGTCAACGAGGCCGCAGAAGTCATTCACGGTGTAGCTCACCCCGACGCCAACATCATCTTCGGAACCGTCATCGACGACGAGATGGGCGATGAGGTTCGAGTAACCGTTATTGCTGCAGGTTTCGATCGCTGGGAAGAAAAGACCAGCCGTTCGGGTGGATCTCGTAGCAGTGCATCTGGAGACGCTCCACGCCCCCAACGCGCATCATCTGCTGGCGGTGACATCTTTGATGAACCGGCCGAAGATGACCTTGGTGATGACGAGTTTGATGTTCCGTCTTTCCTGAAGTAGCCGGGTCAACCACACCGAGGTGCAGCTATGTCTGGCAAGGTCCAGTTCTGCTTCACCAACACGGACCACGGAGATCTAGCCGTTGGCCAGCCAGCTCACGAGCTAGAGCTTCGGCGTAGCCAAATTGTTGACTACCCGTGGACATGGCTCAATCAGGTCCACGGTGCAGAGGTGGTGACGGTGAGCTCGCCCGCTCAGCACTGCGGCGCGCCCGCAGATGGAGCTGTTACGGCGCTAGGCGGCGTTGCTCTTTGCATCCAGACAGCAGATTGCGCTGGTGTGCTCTTGGAGGCGGACGGAGCTTTCGGTGTAGCTCATTGCGGCTGGCGAGGCTTGGAGGCTGGAGTGCTCGGCGCTACCGCAACGGCTTTGGAGAACCTTGGCTGCTCACCGGTGCGCGCCTATGTGGGTCCCACCATTAGGCCGCGCTGTTACGAGTTCGATTCCCAAACCCTGGCAACTCTTGCGCGTCGTTGGGGGCCAGAGGTGATCTCCGAAACCGCTTGGGCAACACCGGCACTCAACCTCGTGGCCGGTATCGAGAAGGCTTGCGAGGAACTTGGCATAGAGCTCATCGATCTAGGGACCTGCACTGCGTGCAGCCCTAAGCATTGGTCCTACCGGGCCAGAGCAGACACCGGCCGCCAGGCGTTGGTTGCTTGGATCGACCCCTAACTCCGGGTTTCGATAGTCGATTCAATCGCGGCTTGGCGGTCCTCACCCACTCGTAGCGCGAATGGGAGAGGACCTTTCGCTTCGTCAAGCTATTCGCAAAGCTCCAGCAAAGCCGGGTAGGACTCATTGAGCTTCAACATGGCGGTTGTGTAGGCAGCCATGGCGAGCAGATCCCCATCTACGTACGCCTTCTTCATTGCTTCGCCGACCGCTTTGAAGTCCTCAATGACCCTGGTCAATGCTGCCTTGACCTCGGGGTTTTTGGTCTCTGGGTCAAGGGCATCTAGAGAGTCGACGAGACCCTTCCACGCGGTCACAGTTCCGTCTGGGTCCTCCACGAGAGCCGCAGAAGCTTCCAGCATGGCGGTATTCGCCTTCGCCAATGGCCCCGCGATCGTCTTGCACGCATCAGACACGCTCTGTTCCGCGGCATCAGGCTCAGGCGTTGTGTCCTCGACGACTGTTTCAGTAGTGGTGGTTGTGTCCTCGACGACTGCTTCAGTTGTTGTGGTTGTCTCCGCAACATTGTCCGCTTGTGACGATGTGTCCGAACCGGAACAGGCAGAGACGCTGAAAATGAGCACTGCTGCGCTCAAGGCGATGACTTTACGATTCTTCATTGGTTCCCCTTTATGGAAGTCGTGCCTGATCAAGAGAACAGTGCCGTCAACACGGTGCTGAGCGTCCTAACCACGCGTTGTCTCAGGAGGTAGCAACGAACTCCACCGCCTGGTGGCAGCGTAGACCCGTAGTCACGATTTTTCCATCAGGTTGTATGTGGGGGCTGCCCGTCGCAAAGCTGGGCTTAACGGAACTGATGGTCCATGCGGCCAACTAGTGTGGACATCAGTGGGCGGAGGGTGAGCCAAGTGGTCCTTTTACTGATAATCGTCATAGCCGGTGCGGTCCTTCTGTACTGGAAGAGCGAGAAGAGCGAGAAGAGCGCAAAGGCGTCGATGACTCATGATCTGGGTTCGGGCCAGCCAACGAGCAGTGCGCCTCCCTCAGTAGGAGGCCCCGTAGGACTACCAACTTCAAGACCAACGGTTACTCGCTCCCACGGATCGAACTTCTTTGACTACGGAGGTTCGGGTGGAGAATCGATCAAGTCCCTGCCGCTGGCTGTGATCGACGTAGAAACCACCGGTCTTGATGCCAAGCGTGAACGGATTGTTGAGATAGCGATATGCCGGGTGGAGGG
>JAGQSI010000267.1 GCA_020439605.1 Acidimicrobiales bacterium
GCTCAACGATGTTCCCCTCGTCGTCACGGATCTCAAGGCCCATTCCCGGACGTGGGCGCCCAACGGTGTAGAGCGCTTCGGAATCTGGGGCCCCTGGAGCAGTGGAGGTGCCTACGCCGCCTGATTCAGTAGAGGACCAGCGGATCGAATAGTCCGCGCCAAATCGTCGCCTGGCTTCCTCGACCAAAGCCGGTGGCGACATGGCTCCACCCATCACCAGCAGTTTCACGGCTGAGAGGTCACGCTCATCGAAGTTCGCGTCCCGCAACAGCAGGGCAACTTGTGGTGCCACTCCGCCGATCGTCGAGATCCGTTCACGCTCCACGAGGTCCAACACATCGGTTGCCTTCCATCGCTCGAGAAGGTGAGTGGTGGTGCCCAGCTTCAAATACCACGGGAGTTTGGTGGTGAAACCAACGTGGGCGAACTGTGTGGATCCATACTGGGCAATGGGGGTGTCGCCGCCAACGGCATCGCCAATGTCGTATCTCGTGATGGCCGAGAGTTGGCGGTCCGTGAACACTGCACCTTTGGGAAGACCGGTGGTTCCGGAGGTGAACACGATGGCCGCTGCTCGAGCCTCATCGAGAGCAGCGGGATCGAAACCTGAGGTGGCTGACCCTTCGCTCACGAGACGCTCCTGGTCATCGACGGACTCGATGACCAGCGCCGGATCCACCTTGTCCAGACAAGCGGAGCGCTCAAAGTCTGTGAGCCGTGGGTTCACCGCAGCGATAGCAGCACCGAGTTTCGAAGCAGCCACATAGGCCACTACCCACTGTGAGTAGGACCCCAAGGTGAGCCCTACCACAGACCCCTCTCGCACCCCGCGAGCGTTCATGGCCGCCGCTACTTTCGTACTTCTCAGGTCGAGGTCCTCGTAGGTGAGAATCGACCCGTCGGGATCAACAAATGCTGGCCGCGCCCCGAAACGTTTGGCCGCCCATGACGAGATCTCGCTCAGGTAGCTGTGGGTCATGGTTCGCCGGTGGGCGCGGTAACAACGGTGGTGGAGGTTTCAGAGGGAGCCGGAATGGGGCTGCCCCCGTCTGTGCGGCCGCCACATCCCACAATTGAAACGCTGAGAGCCAGCGCCACTACCGATGCAACTACCCAACGTGTGCGCTTGGTCATTGTGTGAACCTCCAAAGCGAAATGGAACTGCACAATCCTGCCCTGCTCACGCCGCTGCGGCCATCTTGGCTCGTAACGACTGGCGGTGGTCCATCATTAGGGATCCATGGTTGAGTCGTCTCTGTTGCCGATCCGGTCCTTGAGGGCGGACCAAGCTCGGAAGTTAGCCCTGCGTGCACAAGGGTTCTCGGGGACCAAGCCATCGGCGGGGGTGGACGCTCGTCACGGCCGCAAGGTGTTCAAGCAACTTGGCGTGATTCAGATCGACTCGGTCAACGTCCTATGCCGCTCACAAGAACTGCCACTGTTTGCTCGTCTTGGGTCTCATCGTCGAGATCTCATCCACAACCTCACCGAAGCACAAGACATCTTCGAATACTGGGGCCACGAGGCATCGCATCTGCCGGTGGGTATGCATCCACTTCTGCGGTGGCGGATGGCCGAGGCCATTGAGGGCAAAGGGATCTGGGGCGACGTGGCCGCTGTAGCCAGGCAGGACCCAGCGTTGATCGCCAATGTTCTTGCGCAGATTGTTGAGCATGGGCCTCTGAGCGTCAGCGAGATCGAAGGTGGCGGCGAGCGGGGTGAGCACATGTGGGCCTGGAGCCCTGGGAAACGAGCCCTTGAATATCTGTTCTGGAGCGGTCGGATCACCGCTCGAAGGGGTCCAAACTTCGAGCGGCGTTATGACCTTGCCGAGCGGATGCTCCCTACCAAAGTGCTTGACGAGAAGACCCCGAACCCGCTCGAAGCCAAAAAGGACCTACTGGAGATTGCCGCTCGCGCTCATGGCGTGGGAACAGCGAAGGACTTGGCGGATTACTACAGGCTCAACGTTGTCGAGTCCCGGACACTGCTGGGCGAGTTGGTGAACGAGGGCCGCTTGGCGCGCTGCGAGGTAGAAGGCTGGACCAACCCGCCTATATGGACCCGCGAGCAAAGCTGGCCAAAGAGCACTCCGGGCGGGCTCTGCTGTCACCGTTCGATTCTCTTATCTGGGAACGCGACCGTACGGAGCGGATCTTTGGATTTCGTTACCGCCTTGAGATCTATGTGCCCAAGGCCAAGCGGGTCCACGGCTACTACGTGTTGGCGTTTCTGCTCGATGGCCAACTGGTGGCACGGGTGGACCTGAAGGCGCATCGACAGGCGGGGGTACTCAGGGTTCAGCACGTCCATGGCGAAGACGAGACCATGGCGAATGTTGCTACCCAACGACGTGTCGGTGAAGAACTGGCAGCAGAGCTAACGCAGATGGCCGCATTCCTCAACCTCGACGGGGTGGAGGTTGCTGGCATCGGCAACCTCGCCGGCGTTATCAGTGAGTGCGTGCCTAGTGAATGAGTGTTCAGCGAATGCGTGGAGTGATCCGAGCACCCTGGAACACTTTCTGACCTTCGGCGAGGGCCTCCTCGCTCATGCCAAGGTTCAAGAAGGTGTTGCCGAGGTCTAGGGCCTGTTGGCGGCTGAGTTCTCGACCGGCCCACAGTGTGCGCAGGGTTGCTTGCATAGGCCCTGGCGGTGCTGAAGCAATTGCCTCGGCCACCCACCCTGCTCGTTCGTCCAATTCCTCAATCGGGCAAATCTCAGACACCAGCCCAATCTCCAAGGCACGCTGGGCCGAGAGCCGCTCATGGTTGCCAAGCAGTGTGAGACGCAGAATCTCCCCGAAGGTCATGCCGCGATGAAGCATCAATAGCGGTTCATAGACCGCAGGCATTCCGTAGGTGACGTGTGGGTCGAAGAACGTCGCGTGGTCCGCTGCGATCAAGACGTCCACTTCGCCCAAGAAGTAGAAGCCTCCACCACAAGCCATGCCATTGATGGCACATACCACTGGCTT
>JAGQSI010000268.1 GCA_020439605.1 Acidimicrobiales bacterium
TTCGGCGAGCTAAGCGGCAAGATCAACAGACTTCAGCTAGATATGGCCAAGCGATATGGAGATCTCAGCGTTGAGATGGCTCAACGATGTGGCATCGTTCGGCGCTAGCGCGTACCACCAGCTAGCTAGCAGCTGGTGCGCCCGGCGTCGCGGTAGCGGGCACGGAAGTTGTCGGTAGCGGTGCGGCCGTCTGGGTAGTGGATGGTGCGCTCGGTGTTGACGGTGGTGCAAGAACCGGATCGACCAGTGGTCTGATTCGTCTGTTCGCCGTACGCGTACTGGGTTGAATAGAGCGTCACCGTGATACTGGTATCGGTGTAGCTGGTCCACACCAAGATCCCATAAGGCGTGTTGTTGGTCCAAGCAAGATCCGGGTTCGGGTAGCCCATGGTGGCCTCACGCCCGAACGGATAACGACTGAAGTGCTCGGAGTGGGCCTGATAGGTGTCGATCGGCAGACCGGCAAAGAACGCAGCGTTGAACATGGTGGTGGCAAACTGCGACACGCCGCCGCCAATCTCATCAACGTGTTCTCCATTGGCGATGGCGCCGGCTTCAACAAACCCCTTCTCTGCGGTGCGTTGACCAACCACAGCGTTCACCGAGAACTGCTCTCCCGGTTTCACGATCGTGCCTCGGACCAGATCTGCTATCCGATGAATGTTGGTGACCCGCGGGGCACAGCAGTCGTGGTAGGTGGTGAAGCTGCGGATCTGAGGATTGCCCTTCCACTCGGTCATGCCACCAACCGGTTCCTTGATGCCAAGCTTCTCGGCGTCTTCAGTACTGAACTCGGCTTTCTCCTCAACCAGTTCGAGATTCACGGACCCGCCACCGTTGTCAATGGCTCTCAGGAGCCGCTCGGCGGTGTCTTCACCACAGCACTTGGCGCCGTCGGTGCTCGGAGTGATCTGAACCGCTCCGTTGACCAGTTGGATCGTGGCATCCTTGGCCTCTGTTGGCTCTGGTAGAGCCTCGGTAACGTCCTTGAGTGCAAGCTTCTCGTCTAGCACCGGGACAATGGTTCCGGCTTGACCATCGGCGCTGTCCTTGATCTGAGAACTCACCCAAGTGCGAACAGTGGCGCCAGGAATAGTTGCCTCGTGCTCACCAGCGGTGATCTTCAAACCATCGGCAGTGTTCTCGGTGAGACGGTTGGCGAGCGCCCGTGCAGTTTCGTCGGAAACCTTCGGCTCTGCCTCAACGTCTCGGGTGTCCACAACGATTGGCAACTCAGCGCTTTGGGCACGGGTGATGAGCTGCGAACTGACACCATCAGATGAAATCTTTCGACCCGGACTACCGCTAACAATGCCGAAACTGCTCGCAGTGTTCACGATGGCGGGCTCGGTTGGATCAGCGTTACCGCCGAGTGTGGCTAGCCCCGCCTCAAGTTCTGCATCGTCCACGGTGAAAGTGAGCGGGGCCCGACGCTCATCGAGAAACGACGACATCCAAACCAGCGGCCGGCGGAACTTGGACTTGCCCTTGTCGATGTCGAGAGCGCCCCGAACCGTAGCCTTCTCATCGAGATGAAGCCCGAGTTTGGCTGCCTCCACCTCATAGGTGCGGTCATCGGTGCGCAGCTTCACCTTGGTGGTGGAGTACTGCTTGGCGATGTCGGCAACTGTTGCAGCGAGAGTGTCCTCGGCCATGAGACTCACATCTCGCCCAGCAAGAGTGACGTTGCGGGGCACCTTGCCGCTGGCATTGGAGGAGTCCAGAGCCCATGCAGCTAGCAGCACAACGATGACAAGAACAGGTATTGATATGCCGAGGACCAGTCTCAGGCGAGGGCGACGCATTACACCACCTTGGCACGTCGGACACCCCAATCTTTGTCATGATGGACTTTTGAGGGCGGTTGGCAACAGTTGTCACCGCCTCTACCAGCAAGGGGAAACGCTGTGGGGATCTGTGAAGGACGCGTCTGTATCGTCACCGGTGCAGGCCGAGGAATAGGCAAGGAACACGCCTTGATGCTTGGCACACAAGGCGCAAAGGTCGTGGTGAACGACATCGGCGGAGCAGTAGATGGAAGCGGCACTTCAGCCAGTCCAGCTCAAGAAGTTGTGGACGAGATCGTGGCCAACGGTGGACACGCCGTGGTCAACAGCGACGACATCAGTTCATGGGACGGCGCCGAGCGCCTAATCAGCCAAGCCGTTGAGGAGTTCGGCACACTCGACGTAGTGATCAACAACGCCGGAATCCTGCGAGACCGGATGTTGACCAACATGACAGAAGCCGAATGGGACGCAGTGATCTCAGTGCACCTCAAGGGCACCTTCGGGCCATCACGTCATGCAGCGGCCTACTGGCGTGAGAAGGTGAAGGCCGGCGAACAGGTTGACGCCCGAATCATCAACACTTCCTCCCCGTCCGGCATTTACGGCAACGTGGGCCAAACCAACTACGGCGCAGCCAAAGCCGGCATCGCAGCCTTCACAATCATCGCGGCCAAAGAACTCGCCCGATACGGCGTCACCGTCAACGCCATTGCTCCAGCCGCACTCACCCGAATGACCGAGAACCTCGGCATGGGACAGGCAGACGACATGACCAAGGCAATGTTGTCTCCACGCTGGATTGCCCCGATCGTTACCTGGCTCGCATCGAGCGAATCAGCCGACGTGAGCGGGCGCGTATTCGACGTGACCGGCCAGGCACTGTCGGTGTCTGAGGGCTGGCATCGTGGACCAACCGAGAAGGAACCAACCGACGATCCGGCCCAACTCGGCGAGATAGTGCGACGCCTAGTGGCCGAAGCTCGACCCAACGCCAACATGTCCGGCTACGACGAATAGCCGGGCCGGTCTCAGTCGGGCTGGCCTCGGCTCGGCCGGGCCGGGTTGAGGGCTGGGCGGGTTGAGGGCATCAGGTCCAGTCGAAGAGCCAGTGGCGGCCATAGAGCGTGGCGGCAAGCGCCCCCATTGCGGGGGCCAGATTGTCCATGAGCGCAGGGCAATAGGCG
>JAGQSI010000026.1 GCA_020439605.1 Acidimicrobiales bacterium
TCGGGCCGGCCTGCTAGATCTGGCCATTGAAAATGGCGACTCGATCGACCTAGTTCGGCACCTGATCTGACCCCACTCAAGACGGGTGTGGCTGTTTCGATGCACCCCTGGTGTCAAGCTTCGATTCGCACCGCAGACAGATCACACCGCAGAAGAAGACTCTTGGCTGGTCAGGGTCGGGCGGAACCGGGAGGTCTCGTAAGCGGTGGCAGTGGCACAAGGTCGCACACGCATTTCTATGTCTGAGACAAAGTGCGCATACACATGACCGCAGGAAACCAGCGTGTTGTCTGCACTTCGGCTCCAAGGGCATCAAAAGCCACCACCCCACCCGTTCCTCCTATCTGAGGTAAGGAGCTAGCCCTCCCGAGGATTGGATAGGAGACAACAGAAATCCGACGTTGCGGACACGCCGGTCAGCCCAGAGCGTCCACAAGTTGATGTTACGATCTCGCCAATATGCTCAGGCGCCAATGACACTGAGCGGTATCAGGGGACAGTTAGAGGCGAGAGAATCATGGAATCATCCGACGACACCTACGCTGTCGAACTCGTCAGCGATGGTGATGGCCTAGCTGTTCTCGGCGATCTAGCCGCGGTCGAAAGATTCCTAGCCTCTTGTGACCTAGAGCCCCGAGACAGCGAAGGGAACGCCATCTCGCGCTCCGTGTCTGCCGGATCCGGACTTGCCGCGGTGGCGGCAACGTTCGCAGATAGCTCAGGGCGCTGGCTCAAGATGACTCCGGAGTCGGCAGCGAAGGTAAAGGAGATGGGCCTGATCCCTACCAAAACGCCGGGAATCTCCCACGCCATGATCGGACAGCACGGCAGGTCAAAGAGCTGGATCAAGGTTGTTGAATCGCCTGCCAACGCCCTGCTCAACCCGTCAGCGATGGCCGGACTCGCTGGAGTCATGGCTCAGTTGGCATCGCAACAGTTGCTAAATGAAGTCCAGGACTATCTCGAGCAGATCGATGAGAAACTTGATCATCTGATCCGACTCCAGATGAATCAGATCTTGGCGCGCATTGATGCTGTTGGGCTCGCTCTTGTTGAGGCCATGGCCGTGCGTGACGGGCTCGGACGAGTGCCCGATGTGGCATGGACCAAGATCAAAACCCACTCAACAACAATTCTCGAGACTCAAGCTCTAGCTCTGCGCCAGATCGCAGATCTCACCAAGAAGTTCGATATAGGCGACTCAGTTGGTCATCTGGCCAAGACCTCCAAAGAAGTTGAGAATGAGATCTCCACTTGGCTGGGAGTTCTCGCTAGATGCGTGCAGCTCAATGAGATGCAAGCGCTACTCGAACTAGATCGGGTAATGGACACCTCTCCAGAAGAACTCGACCGCTATCGGCTCGGGCTCAATTCTGTGCGTCAAGAACGAATCGAGCTTTTCGAACGGACCACAATAGGTCTCCTCATCCAGATGAATGATGCCGTTGAGACCGCTAATCGCAAGGTGTTGTACAACCCGATACAGACTCCTCAGGTTGTTCAGGCACGTAACTACACGGCGGCAGTTGTCAGAGACTTCCATGGGTTGCTGGGCATCGACACAAGAGTCGAATCCTCAGAGGCTCGCCGCTGGCGTGATGCCGCAGCAGTGAGCCTTACCCAAGCGCAAGAAGTTGCCTCTCAGGGGCTCACTAAAGCGAAAGAGCTTGGAGCCAAATCGGCCCAAGGTGCAACGAAAACCGGCATACGGATCTCCACCACTGTTGCCGAGCGATCCAAACGTCAGAAGCCTGATGGGACTCTGTCAGATCCATTCTGACTTCTGCTCAATCACCCAACTTGGGCTTTACCTGATGGTCCGCAGTTGAGGATCCAAGCAGTTCTTGACTGCTTGGCTCACAGCCTAGGGACCTAGCGACGCTCACAAATTCCGAGGCAGGGAGGTCGATCTGTGCGGATCTTTCAAGGCCTTGCGAGCTATGTCCGTCTGGACACTTTGTCGAGGCCTGCGCGAGGGCTAAACGTCCCTAAACAAAACCGGCCTTTCCTTTAGGGACGATCAACGACGGAAAGCGTTTGTTAACAGTCGCATGTTCGAGCTGGGGCGCGGAAAACCGAGGTCAGAATCTACATTTTTTTCAGATTATTGAGATTTTGATTTGTATCGATACACTGTCCCTCCGAGCTCCGGAGGATCCAATGACCGTTCACACTGTCGAGGGACATGCCCTTTCCAGCACTGACCGAGACCGTATCGCCGAGTTCACCGATCAGGTACAAGCTGCCGGTGAGCTTCCTAAGCCCATCCGAGAAGGAATCGCTGCACTTCTCGATCTCGTTGCTAACGGTCACGACGTCACGATGATTGAGACCGAGACATTGCTTACCCCCAACCAAGCCGCACGCCTCGTTGGCATCTCGCGCCCACTGATCAACCAAATACTCGACGAGGGCCGCATCCCCTTCTTCGAGACTTCGGGCGGCCACCGCAAAATCAAGCTCGTTGAATTGCGCTCCTATATCGAAGAACGTGACTCCATTGCCGCTCAACTAGCCGAGGCCCGCGCGAACAGAAGACCTAGCGGCGACACCATCGCCACCGAACTAGGACTAGATGCCGAGACTGCAAAGCGCCTCGGTTTCACCTGACGGCCAGAACGTATAGACGGCTCACTGTCAGTGGCCACCGCCATAATCCAGTGGTGACCGATCCTGCTCGTCCGACAATCAGATGTTTGCTAGACGACCTAGCTAACAGCGTGACCGATGCTCGTCAGCGGAGCGCTCTGTTGGCGGGCCAACTTCCCGATCTCAGTGTTCAGCTACACGAAATCGCTCACCCGATCGTGGCCGCTGCACGAGACCGCTACACCAACGGGGAGCCACGAGCCCGTGACTGGTTTCGCAGTGTCCGAGACCAGCCGTGGGTAGAGTGCCGACATGGCGAGAGGTGGCGAGGACTGGTGCTCTGGTATCCCCAGGCCCAGAGGTGGCTGTGCTTCGCAGGTTGGCACGAGTTCGGTAGCCGCGATGACGTCTACGAACGCTTCACACAACAATGCACAACAGGATCAACCATCGATTCCACGCGCTTTCTCCCGGTCAAGGATGACGAGTCGCGTCTACTTGGGGAACAGAGGTACTCGGACCTCCTCACTCAGAAACAACGGTTCAATCATGAAGTTCTTAAGTGCCTCCTTTCAGCCGTCAGCTCTCCAGGGATTGCGAGCACCCTCGAACTTCCAGACGGCTCGACGATGCGAGTACTTCTTCGTCCAGACGGCGACCTTGATGAACTCACCCTTCAGATCAAGCTCGACTGGAGAGGCGGGCAAGGCGCAGCCATGGTCGAGCGAGTGAAGGACACGGTTCCGGGGATAGCCACCAATGAGTGGGACATCATTCCACCTGGGCCAACTGATCTCGATCCCATATTTCTCGCCTACGTTGACGACCAATGGGTCACACAGTTGACCGAGGCCGCAGCCACGCATGGGTTGGAGGTCCTGGGAGCCAACCCCAACTTGCTGCTCGATCGTAGTGATGGCGCCGCACATTTCATTCCTGCCAGTGCGAAGGTTGCCGCCGCGTATGTCGAAGGTCAACCGGTGCGAGCAATCTGTGGACGGCGATTCGTGCCGACCGCGGATCCGTCTACAGCACCAACGTGCCCTGAATGTCAACGTATCCGTGAGCAGATCGAGCAAGCTCACCGTGTTGACTAGTTCGGTAAACAGCGTGCAATTGGCGAAATGACGCGAGCTCGTGAGGGCGTCAAGAAGACCCCCTCTAGTCCATAACGAACGCCGAAGACCGTCGAATGCATCCATCCATATGCTCCTGCTCAGCGACTTGATCGACTGGCACGAACTTCAGCTATGAGTTCCTCCTCACGCCCCGGCCCCGCTTCATCAGCAACTGCCGGAGGCCTCGCGCTCGTCGATTCCATCAACTCTCGAATCTCTTCGACTTCGCTAAGGACTGCCTCGATGCGCCGACTCCTGAGTCGGCCTGGTCTAACCAGCACCGCCACGCTGCAAAACGTCTTGGCCGTGACGCCTCCACCTCCCTAGACATGGCGGCGCTGATGTTCCAGCCGTTCCACGTCACCTAGGACACAGCTTGACCAGCACTTTGGCGTTGCTTGTAGGCAACGGCTAGCTGGGTTCGCCCCGCGAGGTCGAGTTTGCGAAGAGCACTGGACACATGGGTCTTCACTGTTGCTCTACCCACCACGAGCCTTTCGGCAATCTCGGGGTTGGTTAGCCCTTGCGCAACGAGCTCAACCACTGTCATCTCTGTAGGGGTCAGCGCGTCCCAGCCCAAGGTGGGTCTCCCTCGTTCGCCCCGTGCCCTACGAGCCAGTTCCACCAACGGCGCCAGGTCACAACGTCGCCCTGCGATCATCTGTTCACGAGCAAGTTCAACACCCGAGTTCAGCGCAGTCGCTCGGTCGCTGTGACCAAGCGTGAGCTCCAGCGAACTCAGAACTTCCAGAGCGTCCAGTGCTGCGGGAATTGCACCCAGTTCGACAAGTACCGCAAGAGCTTGATGAGCGTGACCCTCAGCTCGTCGGATCTCGTTGTCATGCATATCCAGGCGGGCCATCAATATGTTTGCTCGCCCAGCATCGAAGTCATTTCCTATGGATGTGGCGTCGTCTATCAGCCGTTGGGCAACCACCCGAGCTTGCTCAACTGAGCCCTGCACAAACAAGGCGTAGGACAATTCGTGATCTATCCAGTGGCGATAGATGGAGGTCCAGCCAACCCCTTCGTAGGCTCGCAACTGTTCCAGAGACTCAATCGCCTCTGCTGGGCGACCGGCCATCACCACTGCGCGGGCTCGACACACGCCAAACAGTGGAACGAACTGAAGTTCACCTTCTGCAATGAAGCGCTCCATCACACAATCCATTGCTCGCTCGGCTCTAACCGCATCTTGAGCATCCAAAGCCAGCCAGCCTTCGACCACGTCAAAGCATGCGGTGACACTGATCGTTGTGAAACCTGAAGCCAGTTCTCTACCTGCGGCGATCGTTTCGGTCGCGTCACCCCACCGCCCAACGAGGTACTCGCAGATACACCTACGGGCGAGAACGTCGAGAAGTAGACGGTGAGAACGCAGAACTCGTGCTGAACGTTCGGCTCCAGCAAGGCTCTCCAACGCCTCAACGGGACGACCCAAGAATGTCTGCGCCAACGCGGCTCCACAATCTCCCCATGCCGCCCAAAGCAGATCACCTGCATTCACGCAAAGCCGTGTCCCCTCACGCACCACCTCTAGACCGGGGCCGGGAACATGCCAGGACTCGTGGGCCCCACTGAGCAAGGTGGCTCGCCCGAGAGAAAGGCAATCATCGGCCTGTTGAGCCGCCAATGTTGCTCTTTGCAACGCGTCCTTTATCTCGACGTCGTCACCACGCGAAGTGGCCAGTAGCGCAGCCGCTACCAGTCCTGGAGCCGATCGCGCCGGGTCCACTTTCTGAGGGTCTCGTTCCGATACCTCCACCGTGCGTTCAAACCATTCTCTGGCCTCGTCGAGGCTCCCGTTGTAGAAGAAGTGCTGGACAAACAGCGTGATCAGCTTCCACATTGCGTTTGGCTGCCCGCTCGATTCGCTGTGCCTCATGGCCGATCGAGCATCGTTGATCAGCCGCCGTGAGTCTCGTGCAGCATTTGCTGGCTCGGGGCCGTCATAGGCAACCGACACCGACGCAGCACGAGCAAGTATCCACTCAAGATGACGGTCTCTGGTCGCGATCGCCTCGTCGGATTCGACGAGTCTTTCTTCGGCGAAAGAACGAACCGTCTCCAACAAGCGCAGCCGTGCGTCATTACCTGGATTGATCAGAGACCTGTCTATGAGACGCGACACAACATCTTCTGGGGAGGCGATCCCCTCGCCGCATACCTCGACGGCGTCGCTCAGTTGAAACGAGTCACTGAAGGTTGCGAGACGACCCAGGGCAAGTTTTTCGTCGGGATCTAGCAGGTCATAGCTCCACCTGATCGATGCCTCCATCGTGCGCTGGCGCGGTTGAGCATCTCGTCGAGTGGCAGACAACAACGAGAAGGTAACGTCAAGCGCGTCCGCTAGGTCACTCAGCGGCATAGTCGTGCTCCGAGCGGCAGCTAGCTCCAACGCCAGCGGCATCCCATCGAGGCGAGCACATACCCGCCCAACCAGAGCCATGTCTTCATCGGTCGGCGCCGTGTCCATGCCGGCCATGGCCAGGCGTTGCAGCAGAAGTTGGCCAGCACCGCTCGCCACCACCGACCCGGCGCTGTGGTCCACAGGTAGATCAAGGGGTGCAACCCGACGCACCACCTCAGCGCCTAACCCGAGCGCCTCGCGGCTTGTTACCAACACGTGCAGATCTGCGCAGCGATCGAGCAGTTCAGCAACGAGCCGCGCAACGTCATCTATTAGATGTTCGGCATTGTCCAGAACCAGCAATCGACGACATCGTCCAAGCTCCGTTATCACTGCCTGTCGTTGGGACTCCCGTCGCAGTTGGCGCAAACCGATACCGGATGCGAGTTCAGCAAGCAGCGAAGACGAATCAGCCAACGGCGCCAGATCCAGCCAATCCACATTTGTGAAACTGTCACCGTGTTCCAACGTGGCATCCCAACCAACCGCCAACGCCAGACGGGTCTTGCCAGCACCTCCAGCACCCGTGAGCGTTACCAGCCTCGAGGAGCGAATGAGCTCACCAATCTCATGACGAACACCATTGCGTCCAACTAGTGGGGAACTCTGAAGTGAAAGGTTGGTCTTGGCCACAACCGCCGAAGGGATCTGAGCAGAAGTCAGCCCACTACCTCGAACCTCAAACACATGGACCGACGTCACATCTCCCGAGAGCCGTACTACCCCTAGATCTGCAACGTCGACACCCTTGGGCATCTTCGAGATCAGCTGAACAGCCAAAGCAGAGACCAACAACTGACCGTCGCTCGCTGCACCCAGCATCGCAAGCAGGCGTGCCGAAACATCGCTCACAGAGCGCGCTCCCCTGTCGGTTTCCTCGACATCAATCGCTGCTCGTATCACAGCTCCCGCGTCGACGTCGCCAGTCATGAGCGCAACTCCAGCGGCGAGCGCTTCGCTCACAGTGTCGTACTGTGTCAGTTCGGTTGTGCGAGACCCAGTGGCGCGTTGGGACGTGCTCACCAATACAGCGCTGATCCCAGCTCGAATGGGCACGTAACCATTGTCGCTCATTCCTCGGCAGTTAGCTGATGAATGAGCTCGTGATGGTCAAAAGACAGCTTCTCGTCTTGAAGCAGACCGTCGACGAAGCGCTGCAACATCACGAACTTCATGGAGATCTTCCGGCCCGTGGGCTCAAGGCGCACTCCATGAGGTAACTCAAGGAGTCCCGTGTGGGTGCCGGTGACAGTGGATTCCACCAAAACTCGGCCATCGGTGGTTGAGCACACAGCGCTCACATGGAAATGGGTATCGGGGATACCTGTCATCATCGCGATCTCACGTTCAAACGCGCCGGCTAGATCAAACTGCCCATCTGGCCATTGCGCCCGGTAGTTCGGGTCAAGCATCGCCGAAGAAGCTTCAAAATCCCTACGGTTGATTGCATCGAGCAGCTCGACTGCACGTTGCTCGTCGGACTGGGTTGGCACAGGGCCTTCGATCTGAATCGTCATGCACAAATAGTCATAGAAGAGCGTCAACCGGTACCTCCGCCACATGACGGATCCTCCCTAGTCCCCCACATGGGGGAGGTACCGCGGCCGGCGGTTGCTCACACTGACACGAGACAACAAAACCAATGCCGCCCTGGAGGCTTGCCATTACCGCCATCTATCGTCCGCGTCTAAGAATCAGACGTTCAGCAAAGGTTGCTGCGTGTTTTGCTCTAGCAGGGTCATCAGTACTTCTTGGATGTTCCGATGACTCAACCGACGTCGGCTCCTCAGGGAGCACCACCACAAGGGCAGGAGCGGCAACAAACAGCACAAACACGAATAGCAAAGCGCTGTACTGCGAGACTGCTCTAACCCTTAGCTCAGACCCCGGCCCCGACGTGGACTGGGCAACTGCCACCCCCGAAGACATCGCCAAGGGGTTCGCCGAGTGGATACCCACGATGCAAGCACAAGTCGATCGCATTGAACCCATAGCTCCCGCCGAACTCTCCGACGAGATCAAAGTATTTCGTGCGGCACTAGAAGCCGCTAGCGAGGGAGACCCTTCAGCTTTCGAAACACCTGAGGTTGATGCCGCCGACAAGACCATCCGCAGTCACGACGTCGCGGAATGCGGCTGGCCAAGCATCAACGTGACCACCCGCGACTATGCCTTTAGTGGTCTCCCTAAGACGGCCGAAGCGGGTGCACTCAATATTGAGGTAACCAATGAGGGGCCTGAGGTTCACGAGGCATCGATTCTTAGCGTCCCAGGCCATGTCCATGGCCCACTCAAGCAACTGATCTCTGCTGATCAACAAACCGGCGCTCGCCTTCGCATGGTTGGCTCAACAGGGCCGATCGAACCCGGTTCAGAGGGCAGCGTGATCGTAAGACTTGAACCGGGCCGATACGTAGTCACCTGCTACCTCCCAACAGGAACCACGTCGATGGCGGCTTTGGAAACCGCTAGCCCCGATGCTGTCCCGCACGCAATGCACGGCATGGCAGCGGAGTTCACCGTTGAATAGAGGCTCACCATGGCAATCACCACCGGCTTCAACCACATCGCCACATTGACCACGAACCTGGACCGATTCAAGGAGTGGTATCTGAAGATCTTTGACGCCGCCACGGTGTTCGAGATGGAGGCTGAAGATGACCACCCCCGAATGGCAATCATCGACATGGGAGCTGGCGCTGCTTTGAACGTGTTTGAGGTTCCGCTTGACTCCATTGTCGGCGAGCAACGTCGAATTGGAGCTAGAGGAGCTATCGATCACTACGGCATCTCAGTACCCGACCTCACCGCTCTCGAGGTGATACGGAAACGGCTGATGGCGATCGAGGCCGAGATAGGGAACATACAGGTTCTCGGTGGCGATACCTGGTCACTGTTCTTTCGTGATGTTGATGGGATGGAACTTGAGGTGTGCGCCCCCGTCTCTTCATGAAAGCGATTCACCAATACTGCGGGCGCTCAACTAGAGGACTTCGTCAAGCCCGTCCTGGAGCCAGCCGCGCATAAGCGCACATCATGTTGGAGCCGCCATCTCGACTCTCAGCAAACTCACAGCCAACAGTGCAACTATCTACGCCGTGGGTAAAGCATCAATTCTGCTGGTAGACGACGAGGACAACCTGCGTTCGATGCTTGAGGCAGCACTTCGTCACCATGGTTTCGAGGTACATCCTGTTGCCAACGGCCGTTCAGCACTGGAGTCGGCCGCCACGATCTGCCCTGACCTGATCGTGCTCGATGTCATGTTGCCCGACCTTGACGGCTTCGAAGTGTGCCGTCGACTGCGCACCGAATCCAACCAGACGCCAGTGCTATTTCTCACGGCCCGTGATTCAACCGAGGACAAGGTGAGAGGTCTCACCCTCGGCGGTGACGACTATCTGGTGAAGCCGTTCAGTCTCGAGGAACTCATCGCCCGCATAGATACGATCCTGCGCCGCAGCGGTTTCACCCGCTCGGATGCGCTGATGCGTTGCGGCGATCTCATCCTTGACGACGATGCCCACCTCGTGACCAGAGCCGGTCGAGAGATTTCACTGTCCCCCACCGAATACAACCTTCTGAGGTACCTACTCATCAACCAGGGGCGGGTCCTGTCCAAATCCCAGATTCTCGATCATGTCTGGAACTACGACTTCGGAGGCGATGGTGGCGTGGTCGAGACCTATGTGGGGTACCTGCGACGCAAGCTCGACAACGAAGGACCTAGCCTGATCCAAACCGTGCGGGCAGTGGGCTACGTCATCAGAGCGCCCAAGGCCTAGGTACCAACATGTCCTTGCGTGTACGAGTCATCGCCGGTCTCGGCATCGTGGCGGCAGTGATGGCACTACTCGGGATGCGATCTGTTCGGTCCACCGAGGCGAGCCTTATCGCCCAGGTAGATGCCACCCTCACGAGGTCGGTTCCTCGATTGCGAACAACAAGAGGACCCGATGGGTCAACGCTTTCGCCACTATGGGTGGCGGCACTAGTTGACGGTGAATACCGAGTTCTGATGGAACCGGATCTGACTCGCTCCGACCCGGGCAGCCCCAACCTGAGCCCGACCAGAGCGCTCGAACATCTCGGTCAAGGCCCCTTCACCGTCCCCTCGAGTGAAGGATCTAGCTCCTACCGTGTCGATGTACGAGCTCAGGGCAGCCGAGGCCGAACACTCGTTGTAGCGGCTCCGCTCGAAGACGTGGAGAACGCCGTTCGTCATAGCCGCAACCAGGAGCTGATGAAGTTTCTCGTTGTATCTGGCCTTTTGGCACTCGTTGCGTTCTGGGTGGACCGCCTTGGCCTGAGACCGATACGGACCATGACCGACACGGCTACAGCAATTGCTCAAGGCGACAGATCCAAACGGGTTCCGGCTGGTGCCACAGGTACTGAAGCTGGAGAGCTCGGCGAAGCACTCAACCAAATGCTCACTCATCTTGACGATCAGGCTTCTGCTCTTGAGGCCTCACAAGAACAACTGAAACAGTTTGTTGCCGATGCTTCGCATGAGCTGCGGACTCCGCTGGCCACAGTCGCTGGCTACAGCGAGCTCTATGAAATGGGCGGCCTCAAAGGCGATGGGGAGCTGGACGAAGCGATGCGCCGAGTCCGTCAGGAGACCGACCGCATGACCGGTCTCGTCCACGAAATGCTGACACTTGCACGCTTGGACCAAGCACCCAGGCTTGAGTTGGCTCCTCTTCATCTGGGACAGGTTCTAAGCGACGCTGCCCGCGACGCGAGGGCTGTGGAACCGCAGCGGCCAATCAGCGTTGAGATCGATGACGAGCTAGTGGTGGAAGCAGACGAGGCAAGGATCCGCCAAGTCATCGCCAACCTGATCGGAAACGTCCGTACCCACACCGAGCCAACTACACCACTGCACCTTCGCCTCACTTGCGAGGACGAATGGGCGATCATCGAGGTGTCCGATGACGGGCCCGGCATGGATCCCCAAACCACCCAACGAGCCTTTGAACGCTTCTACCGTGCAGATAGCTCTCGAGGACGAGCCACCGGCGGAAGTGGACTTGGGTTGTCGATAGTGGCGGCAACGATCGAGGCTCACGGTGGCCACGTTCGGATTGTTTCGGAACTAGGCGTTGGCACCCGTGTTCAGGTGGCTCTGCGTGCCGCCCATCATATTGCTGGCTGATTCCCAGCTATTTCACAGGTTGGCCTGTTTGAGTGAACCTCATCAAGACCCCACTACTTGAGAGGTTCCACAAAATGAAGAGCAAGAAAGTATTCGCAGCAGCAGCAATGACCGCAGCCCTCGGTGCAGGCGGAGTAGTTGGTGCCATCTCAGGCACCCCGTTCTCCTCTGGCGCTCAGGACACCACTACTACAGCGCCGAGCAATGAATCTGCTTCCTCTGGCACTACTTCCGACAAGGACTCCTCCCGCTTGAGAGGCATCCGTGGTCTCAAACTCGATGCTGCAGCCGAAGCGATCGGAATCAGCGAAGAAGACCTGAAAGCAGCGTTGAAAGAAGGCAAGACCCTCGCCGAGATAGCCGAGGTAAATGGCGTAGAGCGCCAGGTACTCATCGACGCACTTGTAGCGGCCGGGAACAAACAACTCGACGAACTACGAGCCACCCTGCCAGAGCGCATGTCAGAACTGGTTGACCGCAACAATCTCACAGAACGCGGGGATAGGGGTGGACGAGCAAACCGAGGCGGATTCCGAAGGGTCAGCTTGGAGACCGCCGCAAAAACCCTAGGCATGAGTGTCGAGGACCTACGAACCCAGCTGAAAGACGGCAAGACCCTCGCCGAGGTCGCTGAGGCTCAAGGTGTAGAGCGTCAAACGTTGGTCGATGCGCTGACAGCGCAAGCCATCGAGCGCATCGACCAAGCAGTAACAGATGAGAAGCTCACCCAAGAGCAGGCTGATGAAGCCAAAGCAACTCTCGGAGAGAAGATCGAGAAAGCTGTAGACGGCGAGCTAGGCGGCCGCCGCCACAACTGAATTAGAGCCTAGACCTGTTCAAAAATGGTTGGAGCCCGGCCCGGTCCAGCGTGATCCGGAGCCGGACCAACCAGAACAACCCGACCTTCGGCGATGAGCTCATCAATCGCTTTGCGAACAGTGATTGGTGAGCCGCCGCCAGCCTTTGCTGAAGCATCAGCAAGAGTGAAGCGCTTTGGCAACTGATTTATTACGGCTTTGATCTGGTTAGCAGACACGTGCTGGGCTCGCGGTCCGTTCGATGCCCTGCGAGAACGCCCCTTTGAGGGACCAAGGCCAGCGCGAGACAAAACATCGGCGGACACACCCACAGCAACAAATGCAGCCGCAGGAATGTCTTGTTCTTTGGCATAAGCCTTGGCAGATGCAATGAAGCCGGCCTCAATGCCTTCTTCATCAGCAGTCTTGGCTTTCACAACGTCTGCGGCGGCATGGAGACGCTCGATCGGGGTAGAAGCTTGAGAAAATGCAGCTTCTGCTTGGGCGATCTTGGCGTTGTCTATGGCAGAAGATGGATCTGCGAGCCAAGCTAGGTAACGATTAACGGCGAGTTCAGATTCTGTTGTCATTGACTCTGATCATAGGCATAAGTTTATTGCCCAATGCAAGAGTTTCAGATGTTTTGTGAGGTTTCACTTATCGAAGCGTTCTAGACGGCGGTA